>JBIIZP010000008.1:0-15754 GCA_044346215.1 Candidatus Planktophila sp. | reverse complement strand
TTGCGACAGCGGCACCTGGTGTAACAGTGAAAGATTGATTCTCGACAACTGCTCCGCCGCCGCCGCCAGCGCCAAACCATCTTCCAGAGATTCCGCCACTACCTGAACCGCCGCCGCCAACAACTAATACTCGTACAGATGTAACACCAGTGGGAACTTGCCAGTTACAACTTCCAGTATTTGAAAAAGTTAAAACCGTTTCGAGACCAATATTCTTTGTTGTAGTTGGTACACAGTTGTTAGCACTAGCTGGAACAGGAATTGAAACAAAAAGACTAGTCAGCAGGATGGCTGAAGCCATTGATGCGATCTTGGAGCGCGCAGCACCGACTTTCATGCGCACTAAACCAAGGTTCACTTTTACCTCTTTACTAGAGTAAATAGGAGAGTCAGTAAGGGTAAAAGCAGGGTGAGGTGGGCACTAGCCAAATAGGGCTAAAGGGGTGATATTCACCTGTAAAGATCACCCAAAAAAGGGCGAGAGTGAGAGTTTTCTGAGCATAAACAAGGGGTGAGGAGAAAGAAGAAAAGCCCCCGGTGTGAAAGGCACCGAGAGCTTAACTTGTGCGCGCGAAGGGATTCGAACCCCTAACCTTCTGATCCGTAGTCAGATGCTCTATCCGTTGAGCTACGCACGCTTATTTACTTGTGAAGCGCAATAGTACCCGCTTTTTAATCATCGCCCAAATGCTCTAAAACCCCTATAAATCAAGGGTTTTGAGGGCAAAAGTTAATACCCTGCCTGCTTAAGCAACTCCGTACGGTTAGTACTCTTAACCCGAGGTTTGCCTTTTGGTTCACCTGCTGCAACTTCTGCTTCATTGATCTTTTGCCAGAGTTCCTGTGAAACAACAACTTGGTGGGTCAGTAACTGGGATACATCGCCCTTATTTTTAGGGCTTTTCAGGTCTGAGACAAGTAGCTCAATGACAGCTGCTGCATCTGACTTATTAGTGCCAATTACTCCTGATGGGCCACGTTTTGCCCAACCGACAACGTACATATTCTCCTTCACCCGACCATATGAGTTTACAACTTTTCCATTTTCATATGGAACACCAGTAATACCGTCGGATTGATAGCCAATTGCAGTAATAACAAGCCCGCACTTAATGGTTACATCGCCGCTTGGTGTGGAATACACAACACCTTCTACGCGATCAGTGCCCAGAATCTCTTTGGGAGTGTGTTGAAAAAGAAATTCCATTGTGCGTTCATGTTCGATCTTTGGGTTTTCTGCGATTAACAACATCGCATCCAAATTACTCTTTACATCTTTTTCTGGTTCTACACCTGCACGAACAATCGCGCCTTCAATATCTTGTTTGTGCATAACAACATTTGTGTGTTCTAACTTTGGAAGCTCACGCAATTCTGGTGATGTAAATGCTGCATGCTCTGGCCCACGACGTGCGCTGATATATACCTTACGTATATTGCTTTTCTTTAGTGCATCAAGTGCATGGTCTGCAGTATCTGTTGGGTCAAGCTCACTTGGCTCAAGGGCCAACATGCGTGCAACATCCATCGCTACATTTCCTGCGCCAATAACGACGGCTGTATCAGCATCTAAGGGTGTATCTACGCCAACAAAATCAGGGTGAGCGTTATACCAAGGCACAAAGGTGGCCGCAGAAAGTGATCCGCGTAGGTTTTCCCCAGGAATTCCAAGGGTTTTGCCGAGCGAAGAACCAGTAGCGATGATGACAGCGTCGTACTTTTCCTGCAGCTGGGCAATAGTAATATCGTCGCCAACTTCGACATTTGCGAACAATCTAAAGTTTTCATGTGCTGCAATTTTCTCGAAAACCTTTGAAACGGTTTTAATCTTTGGATGATCCGGTGCAACACCACTTCGAACTAAACCCCAAGGTGTTGGTAAGCGTTCAATCATGTCGATTGCAAAAGTTGCTTCCTCGCTCTGAAGGTTTTGCAATGCCTGCGCAGCAAAATATCCCGCCGGGCCTGCCCCAACAATTGCAACCTTGAATCTAAACAAAACCGCTCCTTTATGCCCATGAAAGATTAAGAGAAGTCTATCTCTTACCCACAGGCACACGTGTTATGGTCACTTTATGAAGAAAATTGCCGCATTCGTAGCCCTTTTATTCTTGCTTACTGGATGTGCGCAAACAGCTTCTGAAAATTCGGTTGAGGATGGCATTCCAGTTAAGTTTTACTTTGTCTCAGATACCGCTCGTGGATTTAAGCTTTTTTCTGAAACACAACCAATGATCGCCGCTGATGATATGAAACTTCGGCTGGTCTCGGATCTAGTGTCAGGAAATGTTGTTCCACTTGACCCTGAGTATGTAAATCTCTGGGGTGGTACAAACACTGTTAATTCAGTCAAGGTTAATGAATTAGTTGCAATTGTTGACTTGGGTGAGATCTCTTTGAATGTTGGAGCTGAGGGTGAACAGCGTGCAATCGATCAAATTGTTTGGACCCTTACAGAGTTTGCACCGGAAATTACTTCTGTTGCATTTACGGTAAATGGTGAAGTTGTTGAATCTTTCGCTGGCCATGTTGACACAACCTCTGTATTTGTAAGAGCTATTGATTATGAGGTTTTGAACCCACTTCAAATTAGCTCCATTAATCAAGGTGCAGAGTTAACTTCTCCTGTAACAATCTCGGGTCAGGCTTGTACTTTTGAAGCAAATGTTGTCTGGAAGCTTTTTCAAGATGGCACAGTTGTACAAGATGGTTTCACTACCGCAACTACTGGTTGTCCAGATCGTGGAGATTGGAGCATCGCGTTAAGTGAACTTGAATCAGGCGAATACATAATCCAGGTTTTAGAGTATTCAGCAGAAGATGGCTCGCTCTTTGCGATAGATGACAAAAAGTTTTCAGTTAAATAAGTGCGGAGACGAGGAGATTTGAACTCCTGAAGGGTTTAACCCCTTACCTCGTTAGCAGTGAGGCGCACTCGACCGGGCTATGCGACGTCTCCTTGTTGCAGCCTTAGTTTAGCGTAACCCGTTGGACTCGCCATCCCCGCCTTGTAGGCTAGATATATGGAGAATTCAGATAAAGCCGTAGTGACTGGTGGAAAGCGGGTCTATGACGTAGCCCCTTCAGAAATGTTTGGCGAGTTCATGAAAACTGGTTGGGCCCCAACACCTTTAACTGGAATCACTCAGGATGAGGTTGTGGCTCATTGTGTTCGACGTCGCGCAGAACTTTCTAAAACATTTACTGGTCTTCGTTTAGTTATTCCAAGTGGCGGACCAAAGCAACGCAGCAATGACACAGATTATTTGTACCGTCCACATACAGCTTTTGCTTACTACACAGGTGTTCAAGGTGTTGAAGCAAATCCAGATTCTGTCCTTGTCATGGATCCAGCTGATGGTGGACATAACCCAATTTTGTTTATAAACCCACGTTCTACTCGAGATACATCTGCTTTTTATACCGACGCCAAAAATGGTGAACTGTGGGTAGGCCGTCGCTTTACAACTGGTGAAGCTTCAGAGCGTTACGGGATTGAAGTTCGTGAAATTGCAGGACTTGAAAAGTTTTTGAAAGGCAAAAGAGCGGCGGTTCTTCGCGGCTTTGATGGCATTGTTGATGCAACTGTTAAAGAGCATGCACGTGATGCAGAGCTTGTTGAGTTTGTATCTGTTGCTCGTCTGATTAAAGATCAATATGAAGTTGATGAAATGCAGAAGGCGGTAGATGCAACGCACCGAGGATTTAATGATGTGATTCGCGCTCTGCCTGCAGCGGTTGCAACTCCACGTGGTGAACGTGTTGTTGAAGCAGCATTCTTTGGTCGCGCCCGTATTGAAGGTAACGATCTTGGTTACAACACTATTGCTGCTTCTGGCTCACACGCCTGCATTCTGCATTGGAATCGCAATGATGGCGCTGTTAATAAGGGAGATTTATTGCTACTTGATGCTGGTGTAGAAGTTGATTCGTATTACACAGCAGATATCACCAGAACCTTGCCAATTAACGGAAAGTTCACACCTGCTCAACGTGCCCTATACATGCTGGTTTATGAGGCTCAAAAAGCTGGAATTGCTGCGGTTAAGCCCGGTGAAAAGTTCTTGAGCATTAACAAAGCAAGTCACACAGTTTTGGCACAAGGTTTAATTGATATGGGAATTCTGACAATGAGTTTGGATGAGATTATGGATCCAGCCGTTGGATTACATAAGCGCTGGACCTTGCATGGAGTTAGCCACATGCTAGGCATGGATGTGCATGATTGCGCTCATGCCCGCGCAGAGCAGTACCGAGATGGAATTCTGGAAGTTGGAATGTGTTTAACTGTTGAACCTGGTTTATATATTCAGCCTGATGATGAGCTATTTCCGGTTGAATACCGCGGAATCGGTATCCGCATCGAAGATGATGTTGTAGTTACTGAAGATGGTTGCTTAAACCTGAGCGAGCATATTCCGCATCACCCAGATGAGATTGAAGCGTGGATGGCTTCGTTGCGCTAAAGAACTTTTTTCTTAATGCTTGTAACTACCCTGGTGACCACGGAAATTATAACCGCTGCAAAAAATGCTGACCAAAAGCTGTTCACATCTAGGTCATCACTCCATCGTGCAACCAGCATCAAGATCGCTGCGTTAATTACAACAAGGAATAAACCTAAAGTTAAAATTACTGCAGGAAGTGTGAGCAGTTTGAGCAGGGATCCAAGGGTTGCATTGAGCAAACCAAACAAAAGTGCTACCCAAAGATAGGTTGTAAATCCGCCTTTAACATCGATTCCTGGTATCAGTGCAGTTGCTACCCAAAAAGATAGAGCAAGTGCGGCCCAACGAACCAATAACTTCATAAAGAAATTATAGGCCCTCGCGCTTGCGAATCTTTGATCCTAGCCAGCGAACTGGATCGTATTTGATATCTGCAACGCGCTCCTTCATAGGAATAATTGCATTATCAGTGATCTTGATGTGCTCAGGGCACACTTCAGTACAGCACTTGGTGATGTTACACATTCCAAGACCATGCTCTTCTTGCGCTGTCTTTTTGCGGTTCTTCAAAGTATCCAATGGGTGCATATCTAGCTCTGCGATACGAATAAAGAATCGAGGACCAGCAAATGACTTCTTGTTCTCTTCGTGGTCGCGCACAACATGACACACATCTTGGCAAAGGAAACATTCAATGCACTTACGGAACTCTTGTGAGCGCTCCACATCGATCTGCTCCATACGAGCTTCACCTGGTGCTAGATCTTTAGGGTGCTCATAAGCGGGGATTTCCATTGCTTTTTTGTAGTTAAAAGAAACATCCGTAACAAGGTCTTTAATGATTGGGAATGCACGAAGTGGTGTCACAGTGATTGTTTCTTCTTCACCAAATGATGCAACTTGTGTCATACATGCAAGACGTGGCTTTCCGTTGATCTCCATTGAACAAGATCCACACTTACCAGCCTTACAGTTCCAACGAACTGCCAAATCGCCCATTTGTGTTGCTTGAACACGGTGAATTACATCTAGGACTACTTCACCTTCATTGGCTTCTACAACAACATCTTTGAGACCACCCTCAGTCGAATCTCCACGCCAAATGCGAAGTTTAATATTGCGAGCCATTAGTTGGAACCGCCTTTCGAAACTTCTTCCGATGTCATGTATTTCTCCAGCTCGTGAATATCAAAGAGATCAAATAGTTCTTTTGGCATCGGAGGCAATGACTGTTTGCGAATATTTACCTTCTCGCCATCAAATGATGAGATGTGGTTAATCTGACGCCACTTATTATCCATACCTGGGAAGTCATCACGTGTATGTCCACCGCGTGACTCTTCACGTGAATCAGCTGACTTTGCTGTTGATTCCGCAACTAACAACATGTTGTCTAGATCAAAGGCTAAGTGGAAACCTGGGTTGAACTTACGTCCACCGGCAACTGCAACATTTGCACTGCGCTTTCTAATATCAGCAATCTTTGCGATTGCATCCTTTAGTTCTGCACCTGTACGAATGATTCCAACAAGGTTATGTGTAACTTCTTGCAGCTCTGCGTGTAACGAGTAAGAGTTTTCTCCACCTTGGCGATCAAATGGTGCCTGAATCTTGGCCGCTGCTGCGTGAATAGTTTCATCACTTACTGGATTTGTGCTGTTGTTCTGTAGGTATGCAACTGCGCCCATTCCGGCACGGCGACCAAAGACCAAGAGATCTGAAAGCGAGTTTCCACCAAGACGGTTTGAACCGTGCATTCCACCTGCGACTTCACCTGCAGCAAACAAGCCTGGAACCCCTACTGCAGCTGCAGTATCTGGCTCTACTTCCACGCCACCCATGACATAGTGACAGGTTGGACCTACCTCCATTGGCTCCTTGGTGATGTCTACGCCGGCAAGTTCATAGAACTGGTGCCACATAGATGGAAGACGCTTCTTAATTAATTCGGCAGGTAAACGCTTTGAAACATCAAGGAATACGCCACCGTGTTCAGTTCCGCGCCCTGCTTTTACCTCGCTGTTGATTGCGCGTGCAACCTCATCGCGTGGAAGTAGTTCTGGCGGACGACGGTTGTTGTCCTGATCTTCATACCAACGATCTGCTTCTGCTTCGTTGTCTGCGTACTTATCTTTGAAAACATCTGGGATGTATTTGAACATGAAACGCTCGCCAAGGTTATTTGTAAGAACTCCACCTTCACCGCGAACAGATTCAGTTACCAAGATTCCGCGAACAGATGGTGGCCACACCATTCCTGTTGGGTGGAACTGTAAAAACTCCATGTCAACAAGGTTTGCACCAGCCTTCAATGCAAGTGCATGTCCGTCGCCAGTACCTTCCCACGAATTAGAAGTAATTTTGAAAGTTTTTCCAACTCCACCAGTTGCAATAACAACTGCAGGTGCTTCAAACAAAACTTCTTCGCCGCTTTCGCGCCAGTAACCATATGCACCAGCAATCTTGCCACCCTCTTTAAGAATGTCTGTGATTGTTAGCTCAGCAAAAACTTTAATTCCGCTTTCCATATCGCCAGTCTCGCGGCCATCTTTTTGTTGCAGTGCAACAATTTTCTGCTGCATGGTGCGAATAAGTTCTAGACCAGTGCGGTCACCGACGTGTGCCAGGCGTGGATATTCATGTCCACCGAAGTTACGTTGTGAAATTGTTCCTTCTTTAGTGCGATCAAAGAGCGCGCCCCAGACTTCGAGTTCCCAGATGCGATCTGGGGATTCCTTAGCGTGGAGTTCTGCCATACGGAAGTGGTTCAGGAATTTTCCACCACGCATTGTGTCGCGGAAGTGAACCATCCAATTATCTTTGTCGTTTACATTTCCCATTGATGCTGCCGCGCCACCTTCAGCCATAACGGTGTGGGCCTTGCCAAATAAGGATTTACAGATGATTGCTACGCGAAGCCCTGATTCGCGAGCTTCTACAGCTGCACGTAATCCAGCACCACCGGCACCAATTACCAGGACATCGTATTTATGGCGTTCTAGTGTCATAGTCGATTTTCCTTTTAGAAGAAGTAGAAGTTAGTCCATGCGCCAGATGCAACTTGGCGAACATAGATATCGGCGAATGCAACAGCTGCAAGTGAGAACCAGGCAAAACGTTGGTGTGAGTGGTTTAGGACTGAAACCCAAGACCACATCTTGTAACGAATTGGGTGCTTTGAGAAATTCTTTAAACGTCCACCAATTGTGTGGCGACATGTGTGACATGACATCGAGTACAGCCACAACATCGCAGCGCTAAGAGTCAGCACAAGTGAACCAACACTCATGTGGCCCCATTCACCGGCTGCATTTCGATACGAGATTATGGCGTCATAAGTCAGGATGATGTTGAGAACCAAACCTGCATAGAAGAAGTAGCGGTGTGAGTTCTGAATAATTAATGGGAAACGAGTTTCACCTGTGTATGTCTTATGAGGTTCGGCAACTGCACATGCTGGTGGTGACATCCAGAATGAGCGGTAATAAGACTTACGGTAGTAATAACAAGTCATACGGAAGCCAAGTGGGAAGATCAAAATGATCAGTGCTGGCGATAGGGCAAAGTTAAAGATCTGTGAACTTACCGGCGTGAAGTTTGCAATCGTTGCACCTGGGTCACAGCTCTCAGATAAACATGGTGAATAGAAAGGTGAGATTAAGTGGCTCTCTTTAACAAAGTAGTACTTGTTCTCAAAGGCGCGGAAGGTTGCATAAATTACAAATGAGATTAGTACGCTAAAAGTTAAAAGTGGTTCTAACCACCACTTGTCTGTGCGAAGCGTGCGCTCTTTAATCTTGGCGCGTGTTGGTGAGAAAACACCTGACATTGACGACTCCCCTAATAGCTTGGTCAGACAAAACTGCGAAACAACTGGGATAAGTGTCCTCTTACCGCCTAAAAGTGGCTAGGTGTAGCTGCGCTTGGGGGGTATGAACTCAGCCACAAAAGAGAGGAATCTCCTGGCTTAGAAAAATGGCGGAGGGCGTGGGATTTGAACCCACGAAACTTTCGTTTGCCGGTTTTCAAGACCGGTGCACTCGGCCGCTATGCGAGCCCTCCGTGGGAGAGATTACCCGAATATCGCTCAGGCTGAAAATCGAGCCGCAGTTTAGGCGGGTAGATCCAAGAGTTGTTCAATGATCTTTGCAACCCCATCGGCTTCACATGGCTCTGCGATTGCCGTGGCAATAGATGCAGCTTGTGGATGTCCATCTGACATTGCATAAGAGCGACCTGCCCATTGCAGCATTGAAAAGTCGTTGGGGTTATCTCCAAATGAAACGCAATCATCAGCGGTTAACCCAAGGCGTCCTGCCATCATTGCTAATGTCAAACCCTTTGAAATATTAAGTGCAGATATCTCTATCAATGAATCACGTGAAGTTGAATGTGTGACAGTTACAAGATCTTGTAGTTCGCGGTGTGCAACTTCAACCATTTCATCTGAAGTGAATTCATGGTTGCTGCATCTTCCTAAAATCTTTAGCGCTGGATGATTAATGACATCTTCAATTTTGCTAGTGCCAACATTGTCTAAACCAACATCCCACTTAGGAACATATGCAACTTCACGGTGGTAGTGGTCATTAGATTCGACTGCAAATGACATTTCAGGCATTGCAATTCTCATGCGTCTTACCACCTCTAATTGATCTTCTACTGAAATCTTCCACTCTTCTAAAACTGTGTCATTTATTAAGTCATACAACATCGCACCGTTACAGCAGATTGCTTCACCAAAACCAAAAGCTTCGCGGATTTCACCCATCCAGCGTGGAGGGCGTCCGGTTACAAAGAAAACATGAACACCCATATCTTTGGCGCGAGTAAATACATCAATTGTTCTTTGAGAAATAACACCTTTGTGAGAAACAATCGTGCCATCTAGATCAGTTGCAATTAATTTAGGACGATTGCTCACACCAACTCAAATCTCTTTGTTCCTAGGAATGGTTGTAACGCTGCGGGTACATTAACTGAACCATCTGCGTTTTGGTGATTTTCAAGAATTGCAACAATCATGCGAGGGATCGCAACCAATGTGCCATTTAAGGTGGCAACAGCTTTACTTCCATCGGCATCCTTAAAGCGAATATTTAAGCGGCGTGCCTGAAATTCAGTGCAGTTAGAAGTACTAGTAACTTCGCGGTAGGCATCTTGTGTAGGGATCCAGGCTTCGATATCAAATTTGCGATTGGCGCTAGAGCCAAGATCACCTGATGCCACATCAATAACTCTGTATGGGATCTCCATCGCATCGAGAAAATCCTTTTCCCATTGCAATATACGTTTGTGCTCTTCTTTGGCCTGATCTGGATGACAAAATGAAAACATTTCGACTTTGTCGAATTGATGAACACGAATAATTCCACGAGTGTCTTTTCCATATGATCCGGCCTCACGGCGGAAACATGACGAATAACCGGCATAGCGGATTGGAAGTTTGTCAGCTGGTAAAACTTCATCCATATGCATTGCAGCTAAAGGAACTTCTGATGTACCAACTAAGTACACATCATCTTTTTCCAGGTGATAAACATTTTCTGCAGCTTGGCCAAGGAAACCGGTTCCCTCCATAGCAGCTGGATTTACAAGTACCGGAGGAATTACCGGAGTGAATCCTGCTTTTAGCGCGGATGAAATTGCGTAATTAACTAAAGCAAATTCCAGCATTGCACCAACACCTGTTAAGTAATATGAACGAGACCCGGCAACTTTTGCGCCGCGCTCGGTATCGATTGCACCTAACAACTTACCGAGCTCTACGTGATCTTTTGGTTGGAAATCAAATGCACGAGGAGTCCCAACATGTTCGATAACTACAAAATCTGCTTCGCCGCCGATTGGTGCAGCTGGATCTAAAATATTTGAAAGCTGCATGATTAATTGCTTGCTTTCTTCTTCAACCTCTGCGCGCTTTGAATCCGCCTCTTTTACCTTAGTGGCAAGCTCTTTAGCGTTCTCTAGCAGCGCAGCTTTTTCATCACCTTTTGCAGCACCTACTGATTTAGATAAAAGGTTTTGTTCTGCACGTAAAGTTTCAAATTTTTCAATCGCCGCTCGACGAATTTCATCAATTGCAATTACCTTGTCAACAATCGAAGCATCTTCACCGCGACCCGTTTGTGACGCACGAACTGCGTCTGGGTTTTCGCGTAAGTACTTGATGTCGATCATTTGCCGGCCTTTTCTCGTGGGTATGAACCAAGGAATCGGATGTCTTCGCAGATTGCTCGAAGGCTTTCTACTGCCTCCTTCACTGATGTATCTGCAATGTGACCCTCAGCGTCAATAATGAAATGGTAATGGCCAAGTTCCAGGCCAGTCGGACGTGATTGAATAAAAGTTAGGTTGACTTCACGCTTAGCAAACTCAGTCAAAATATCTAACAACGCTCCAGCGTGATCCATAGCGATAAAGACTGCAAGTGAGGTGCGATCCCACCCTGTGTTCTTTGGGATGGTGCCTGGTTTTGAAACCAATATAAAGCGGGTGATGGCTCCGATGTTGTCGCCAATATTGTCTGCAATGACGCGAAGTCCGTAGTGGGCTGCAGCTACTGGCGCTGCAATTGCTGCATCAAATTCACCTCGTGAAATCGCTTCGGCTGCTGCTGCCGTTGATGCGGTAGAAATTAATTCTGCATCTGGATAATTAATTGCTACATAGTTGCGGCACTGCGCCTCTGCATGAGGGTGAGTTGCAATTCGCAAAATTTCTTTCTCATCACCTTTAATCATTAATGCAAAAGAAACTGGCAAAGTAACTTCGCCAACAATAGTAAGTGGTTCACCTGTTGCTAGCTCATCAAGAGTACGTGCAACAACACCTTCGACTGAATTTTCGATTGGGACCAAAGCAAAATGGGCTTTACCCAAGCGAACTGCGTCAAGTGCTGCAGTGACATTGGCGTAAGGCATGAGACGGTCATTAGACGAAGTGATCTTTTTAAGAGCCGCCTCTGTAAATGTTCCCTTGGGACCGAGATAGGCGTATGTACTCACTTGCTAATGGTACCCGAGTACTGACCTCGCATATGACGGGGTATTGGTGATCAAGACATCCACACCGTTATCAGCGCAAAAGCGCACATCGTCAGCAGTGTCAACGGTCCACACAAAGAGTTTGCGTGGGTCTTGATTCAAATGGGGTTTCTTTCTAAATGCCGAAATTCCAGGACCAATAACCTGGGCAGAAGTAAATCGTCGCATCGCAAATGAAAACTTGTCACGAAGTAAAGCCACGGTTTGTTGATGTGGATCTATTCTGCGAATGTTTTCAAGAGCTAACCATGAAAATGACATCACTGAAATCTGAGCAACTTGTTCTTCTTGTTGTAGTAATTCCATAACTTTCTTTTCAACCGCGCTTCCAGTTGGAACTGGGTGTTTGGTTTCAACTGCTAACTCTTTTTTGTTATCTCTGGCTAAAATCAATAACTCTTCTAAAACCATCACTTTCGGATAGAGCTTTTTGATCTCAGAAAAGTTTAAATCAGCAACACGTGCTGAATTGCCGGCAATACGTTCCATGTCTGAGTCGTGCCAGAGCAGTATTTGATTATCTTTGGTTAAACGAACATCACATTCAAAACCATCTGCTCCATCATCTATTGCGGCTTTGTAGGCAGCCATCGTTAGTTCAGGGTGTTGTTTCGAGGATCCGCGGTGGGCGTAAATCTTCACCTTTGAAGGCTACACCGTTACTCTTAGAACTATGAGCGCACACTTTTTTGAAACATCGGCGCGCTCTGCCATTGGCTTGGTGCGGCAAGGAAATGAGGACTCTGGTTTTGTCTCTCCGCAATTGATTGCGGTTGCAGATGGAATGGGTGGACATGCCGCCGGCGAGGTTGCATCGCGAATTGCGGTCGAGGTTTTGCAATCTTTAGTTCCAGCTTTGGTTTCAGTAGATATAGATGAAGACTCTGTCGAAGATCTTTTAATGCACTCATTGCACAGTATTGATTCAGAAATTTCTTTGGCTACTGATGAAGATATTGAAAAACGCGGTATGGGTACAACTTTGACCGCCTTACTAATTCGTGACAAATATATTTCTTTGCTACACGTAGGTGATTCTCGGTGTTATCGCTTGCGCGGAAACACACTAGAACAATTAAGTAATGATCACACCGTTATTCAGGAACTCCTTGATCAAGGAGCTATTTCACAAGTCGAAGCGATAGAACATCCACAGCGCTCCATGCTGACTCAAGCACTGCGTGGCGATGGTGATGTGACACCTGTTCTTCAGATGTATGAGATTAAAAAAGGTGATAGATATCTGCTCTGTTCAGATGGTTTATCAGGGGTTTTAACGGAAAAAGAGATAAAGATAGGTTTAAAGAAATCCGACAAAGATGAAGCTGTTAAGTTTTTAGTTGATGCAACATATGTCAATGGCGCACCTGATAATGTCACTGTACTTATCGCTGATATTTCAGATGAAGCGGAAACGGTACCTTCTCTGATTGGAGCAGCTCATGATTAATTCACTGCTCGGCGGTCGTTACACATTAGGCGAGATGATCGGCACTGGCGGTATGGCTGATGTTTATGTCGCCGAAGATACGCGGTTAGCGAGACAAGTTGCCGTCAAAGTTTTACGCAGTGATTTAGCCCGCGATCCATCCTTTGTTGCACGCTTTCGTAAAGAAGCACTGGCTGCTGCTGCGCTAAATCATCCTGGAATTGTTGCGGTTTATGATTCTGGAGAAGAGCCTGCGCCATACATTGTTATGGAGTTGATTTCGGGGCACACCCTTCGCGAGTTAATTCATAAGGGTGAACGTGTTCCCTTAAAGCGCGCACTAGAAATTGGTGAAGGGATTCTTGCCGCACTTGAATACTCACATCACAGTGGAATTGTTCACCGAGATATTAAGCCAGCAAACATCATGATCACCGACAATGGCGATGTAAAGGTGATGGATTTTGGTATCGCTCGCGCGTTAGCTGATCTAGGTGCAACACTTACCAGCACATGGAATGTAGTTGGCACGGCGCAGTACTTATCCCCTGAACAAGCATTGGGTGAGGTCGCAGATTTAAGAAGTGATATTTACTCAACTGGCTGTTTGTTATATGAAGTATTGACAGGTAAACCACCCTTCACTGGCGAGACTCCTGTATCTATTGCCTACCAACATGTATCTGGTGTTTTGATTACTCCAAGTTCGATTGTTCCTGAACTTCCTAGTGGCATCGACACCTTGCTAGCTGTTGCATTGGCTAAGAATCCCGATGACCGATATCAATCGGCTGGATTAATGTTGGATGATCTTCACAAGATTAAGACTGGCGAAGTTGTAACAACCAAGATTGCTAAACCGCCAATTTCTAGAAGAAAAGTATTGATTGGGGCTATAAGTGCGATAGCTGCTGCCGGAGTTCTTGCAGCTGGTGTATTTCTTACCCGCCCAGATGCTGCAACTTCAAATTTGCCTCAGCTTCCAAATGTTGTTGGTTTAACCCAAGCGGAAGCACAAGCATTGCTGGGTGAGTATGTTGTAACAATTACTCGAGCATTTGATGGAAGAATTCCTAAGGATCGAGTTGCTAGTCAGGCTCCATTGGCAACTACACGCGTTCAAAAAGGTTCCGGTGTTGTCTTAGTTATTTCAGATGGTCCAGGCAATAGTGAAGTCCCAATTGATTTGGAGGGTATGTCGTTGTTGGATGCGCGCAGTGCCTTGGCATCTGTTGGCTTAGTTGTTGCATCCACAGAGGCTGTGCCCTCAGAAGAGCCACAAGGAACTGTTTTAAAGGTAACTCCAGGACCAGGTTCGACAATTACCGCAGGCAGTGGAGTTGTCCTGCAGATTGCAAGTGGGGAAGTAAGTGTTCCCGCACTCATTGGAATCGAAGCTCTGCAAGCAAAGACACTTTTAGTTCAGGCGGGTTTCTTAGTTCGTGAAGTTGAAGGCTTTGACGCTAATCAACCAATTGGCCTTGTTATTCGTCAAGCACCAGATGCTGGAACAACGCAAACTATTGGTAAATCGGTAACAATTACAGTCAATAAAGCGCCCTAATTTAGCGATGAACTACTGGAGATAATCCAACCGCTTTTTCGCGAGCGCCTTTATCTCCACACATCACTAACCAATTAGCAAGCATCTGATGTCCATGTTCGGTTAAAACAGATTCTGGATGAAACTGCACGCCCTGAATCGGAAGTGTTGTGTGCTCCAATGACATTACTAAACCTGAATCCGTTGTTCCAGTAATGTTTAAAGTAGTTGGAACAGAATCTTTTTCAACACACAATGAGTGGTAACGGGTTGCAGTAAATGGTGATGGCAGATCTGCAAGAACGCCTTCTTGTTTGTGATACACCAAAGATGTTTTTCCGTGAAGGAGTTCTGGTGCGCGTGAAACCGTTGCACCAAATGCAACGCCGATAGCTTGATGTCCTAGGCAGACACCAAATAATGGAATGGAATGCTGAGCGCAGTATTTGATCATCTCAACTGAGATACCTGCTTTTTCTGGGGTCCCAGGTCCTGGAGAAATAAGGACGCCGTCATACTTCGAGGCCTCCTCGGCAGCGACAGCGTCATTTCGAACCACGGTGCATTCCGCCCCTAATTGCTGCAGGTATTGCACTAAGTTAAAGACAAAGGAGTCGTAGTTGTCGACGACGAGAATCTTGGTAGCCATAGGAGCATTGTGTCTCATGGTGTATCTTTCGCGTATGCCTAAATCAAAGCTACGTAAAAAGGTCGCTGAGCAGCGTGCTCATGATCAAGAGGTTGATGTCCAGACCCCTCACGCACCATTGGAGAGTCCTCGTTGGCTTGCTCCAACCATGGTTGCAGCCTTTTTGATCGGCTTATTCTGGATCGTGGTCTTCTATGTATCTGAAACCAGATATCCAATCTCCGGAATTGGGGCATGGAACATGATTGTTGGCTTTGGCTTTATTGGTGTGGGCTTTTCGCTGGCTACTCGCTGGCGCTAACCTCTTAATTACACCGTTGTAATTCGATCCACAATGTGGGTAAAACCTGTGGATAACTTACCTTTTCGCCATAACTAGCTGAGCTGCCACTACCCCGCCAATTAATCCACCTAGGTGTGCGCGCCAATCAACTCCGCCTATAGCAAAACCAAAAGCAAAGTTGATTCCGATAATCACAACAATCGAGCGAAAATCAACGCCAATTGCCAAATTTTTAGAGTTGAGCCCAACGATTGCAAGGGCTCCGAATAATCCGAAGATCGCACCTGATGCGCCAACTGATACACCGTAGACAGATGCAAAGTATGCCGAAGTTAAAGATCCGGTTAAAAGTGAGA
>JBIIZP010000143.1:0-4946 GCA_044346215.1 Candidatus Planktophila sp. | reverse complement strand
CGTAAATTTCTCAATTGTGGGCTTATCGCCTACCCTTGGGGTCTGTTAACCGTCCGTTTGGTTCACCTGATACCTATTAATAGGAGCAGGACCCAAACACGAAAAAAGGAATAACCATGAAGCCAGATATCCACCCAGAGTACAAAGACACCCAAGTAACTTGTGGTTGCGGCGAGAAGTTTGTAACTCGTTCAACAGTTGCTAGCGGATCTATCTACGTTGAAGTTTGTTCTGTATGCCACCCGTTCTACACAGGTAAGCAGCGCATCCTTGATACTGGTGGTCGCGTGGCTAAGTTCGAAGAGCGCTTCGGTAAAAACGCTAAAAAGCAGGACGACGCGACTGCCAACTAGCTTTCTAAAGAAACCGCATCGCAGCCCTTGTCGGGTTGCGTTCGCGGTTTTTTTATTTCCCAATCCACACTCTAAATTGACCAGGTACCGAATAGAAAGGAGCAGTCGATGAGCAATGATCGCTTTGCATCAGCGCATGAAATGGTGCGTGAGTATGCAGAACTAGAAGCGAAGATGGCTGATCCATCTATTCACGAAGATCAAGCCAATGCCAGAAAGCTCGGGCGACGTTACGCCCAGTTAGGTCCTGTTGTTGCAGGTTTCAAAGCTTGGAAATCATCCGAAGATGATTTGTTGGCAGCTGCAGAACTTGCCGATGTTGACCCAGATTTTGCCGCTGAAATTCCTGCACTAGAAGCAGCGCGAGATGCAGCCGCTGAAAAGCTTGAAGAGTTGTTGTTGCCACGTGATCCCAACGATGATCGCGATGTAATTTTGGAAGTTAAAGCAGGTGCAGGTGGAGACGAATCTGCGTTATTTGCCGGAGATCTTTTACGCATGTATATGCGTTATGCGGAAAAGCACAACTGGAAAGTTGAAATCATTGATGCCACCGAAAGTGAAATGGGCGGATATAAGGATATTTCGGTAGCGGTAAAGTCAAAGGGAACTGCTGCACCTGGCGAATCACCATATGCGCGCCTGAAGTTTGAGGGCGGAGTTCACCGTGTACAGCGTGTTCCAGAAACTGAAAGCCAAGGGCGTATTCACACATCTGCTGCAGGTGTTTTGATCCTTCCTGAAGCTGAAGAAGTCGATGTTGAGCTCAATATGAATGATGTACGCGTAGATGTTTACCGCTCATCAGGTCCTGGCGGACAATCAGTGAATACAACTGACTCTGCAGTGCGGTTAACCCACGTGCCAACTGGAATCGTTGTTTCGTGTCAGAATGAAAAGAGCCAGTTACAAAACAAGGAATCAGCCCTTCGTATTTTGCGTGCACGTTTGCTCGCTGATGCTCAGGAAAAGGCCGAAGCTATTGCATCTGCAGAGCGTAAGAGCCAGGTTCGTACAGTGGATCGTTCAGAGCGAATCCGTACTTATAACTTTCCAGAAAACCGAATCAGCGATCATCGCGTTAACTACAAGGCCAATAACTTGGATGCGGTTTTAAATGGCGATTTGGATGACATGATCCAAACTTTGCTGGATGCTGACAAAGCAGCACGTTTGGCTAACGCAAACTAAAATGCTCAGCAGTTCAATGAACGTTAGGGAGATTCTGCGCGATGCGAAATCGCAGTTAGCTGAATCTGGTATTTCCGAAGTAGATGCAGAACATTTGCTGGCTCATGTTCTCGGTCTTTCGCGCATGGATCTTCATAACCCCGTCATGACTGAATCAACTTTGCTCGGCATCGAAGATAAAGATGTTTTAGAAGAACAGTTTTACGATTTATTAGATCGACGACTTAACTTTGAGCCATTGCAGTACTTGACTGGCGTGGCTGGGTTTAGATACTTAAACATTGAAGTTGGCCCAGGCGTTTTGGTGCCACGTCCAGAATCAGAGTTATTGGTCGAAGCTGTCTTGCAGCACATCGAAAATCTGCCAGCGCCAGTAAGTGTTATTGATCTGGGTGCAGGTTCAGGTGCCTTGTCACTGGCGATCGCAACAGAGGCACCAACCACACGAGTAATTGCTGTAGAAAAAAGCCCAGAAGCACTTGTCTGGCTTAAGAAAAATGTTTCGGTTATCGCGGAAAATGTGCGGGTTGTCGAAGGCGATGTTTCAGATGTTCTGCCTGGGATTAAGTGCGATGTTGTTATTGCAAACCCACCATATGTTCCAGATTCACAAGAGCTGCCCCGCGATGTTGCTGGGTTTGAACCCCATATTGCTTTGTTTGGTGGCCCAACCGGAATGGAAATTCCGCAACAATTCATTACCGCAGCGGCTCGGTTACTAAAGCCTGGGGGAGTTTTAGTTATTGAACACACAGAAGATCAGGGGTCTGCGATTGCCGTAGCGCTGTCAGTAGATTTTTCAGAGGTTGCCCTGCATGATGACCTAGTAGGTAGGCCACGTTGGACCAGTGCGGTGAGGAGTTAACCATGGCAAAGGAAATTGACCTTAAGAAGGGCGAACTTTCTCGTCACGTCAACAAGGCTGCCAAAGCAATTGCTGACGGATACATCATCGTTATTCCGATGGAACATAGCTATGCATTTGTTTGTGATGCATTTAGACAGGATGCGGTTCGTGCGATGCATGTCCTGCGTGGAGATCCCCTGTTTACCGCAGCCCAAGTAATTGTTGGAAGCGTTAAGACAACTGATGGAATTATTCGCGAAACAACACCTGAAATTAAAGCATTAATGAAAAAGTTTTGGCCCGGAATGTTGTCACTAAACCTTCGACCACAGCTTGGACTAAGTTGGGATCTGGGTGATAACAATCAATTAGATCGCGTCAGTGTTCGAATTCCAAAAGCAAAGTTTGCAAAAGCGTTAGTGTCACAAACTGGACCGCTTGCTGTTGCAAGCGCAGCGCGTAAGGGAATGCCTGCACCTAAATCACTAGGTGATGTCTGGGTTCTTGAATCAGATGTAGCGCTGAAATTTAATAATGGAAATCTTCGTAAGGGCCCAGTTTCTACCGTGATTGAGGCCGATGAAACAGGTGTGCGCTACCTGCGCGAGGGGGCTATCTCACTTGCAGAGATTCAAGCCATCGTGCCCGGAGCAACGGGAGCCTAATCCAAAGGGTTTTTGGACTCTAAGCCCTATAGGGTTTAGCCATGTCCGAAACCTTCTATGGCCCAGATTTCAACCTTTTAACCTCGCAGGATCCTGAAATCGCAGCGGTTCTTTTATCTGAGCTTAAGCGTCAACAGACCAACTTGCAGTTAATCGCTTCTGAAAATTTCACTTCACGCGCAGTTCTCGCCGCTTTAGGTTCGACGCTATCCAATAAGTATGCCGAAGGTTATCCAGGCAAGCGCTATTACGGTGGGTGCGAAGAAGTCGATAAGGCTGAGTACCTAGCAATCGATCGCGCAAAATCATTATTTGGTGCAGAGCATGCAAATGTTCAGCCACATTCGGGTGCATCGGCAAATGTTGCGGTGTATCAAGCATTTACAAAACCAGGAGACACTGTGCTTGCAATGTCTTTGGCACACGGTGGTCACTTAACTCATGGATCGCCAGTTAACTTTTCAGGTAAGTGGTTCAACATCGAATCCTACGGAGTGCGCCAAGACAACGAGCTGATTGATTACGACGAATTACGTGATCAAGCTATTCGCACCAAGCCAAAGATGATTTGTTCAGGCGCAACTGCGTATCCATCACTTGTAGATTTTGCAAAGATTCGCGAAATTTGTGATGAAGTCGGCGCAATCATGTGGGTAGATGCGGCGCACTTCATTGGTTTAGTTGCTGGAAAAGCGATCCCATCACCTGTTCCGTATGCAGATGTTGTTTCATTTACAACACACAAAGTTTTGCGTGGACCACGCGGTGGAATGATTTTGGCTAAGGCCCAACATGCTGCAGCAATCGATAAGGCGGTTTTCCCAGGAATGCAGGGCGGACCGATTATGTCTGCAGTTGCTGGCAAAGCGATTGCGTTGGCAGAGTGTGCAACACCTGCCTATCAAAAGTACGCTAAGGATGTAATTGTTAACGCAAAAGCTTTAGCTGCAGCACTTGAAGCAGAAGGCATGCGTGCAGTCTCTGGCGGCACTGAAACGCACTTGGCACTTATGGATATTCGCAGTACTGGCATTAACGGCAAGGTTGCAGATGAGCGTTGCGGAGCTGCAGGAATTGTTATGAATAAGAATTCAATTCCTTATGATCCAGAAAAGCCAGGAATTACTAGCGGTATCCGTGTTGGTTCACCAGCAACGACAACCCAGGGAATGGGTGTTGAAGAGATGAAGCAGATCGCTTCATTGATATCACGTGCAATCAAAACTGATGATGCAGCCGCACACGCTGCGATTAAATCTGAAGTTCATGCTCTGACTGCCCGTTTTCCCATCTACCAGGCGTAATCCCCTTTAATGCGCGAGTACTTAATCACCCTGCTGATTTCAGCAGCGTTGTGTTACCTAATTACTCCGCTAGTTCGCACCCAAGCGATTCGTTTTGGGGCAGTTGCTGCGATTCGTGACCGTGATATTCATAGCGTTCCCACTGCCCGCTGGGGTGGTGTTGCGATGTGGGCATCGATGGCGCTTACCTTTGCAATTGTTAATCACTTACCACTTGTTGGTAAATCCTTTGGGCATGAAACTCAAGGAATTTTCTTAGCAGCGACCGCAATAGTTTTGCTTGGCATGGCTGATGATCGCTTCCAATTAGATGCACTAACAAAACTTGCCGGACAAGTTTTCGTTGCAGGCATCCTGCTTATTTACGGAATCCAAATCTTGTGGTTACCAATTAACGGAGTTATAACTCTGCCACCGAGTATTGGTCAGCTAGTAACTGTTTTGATTGTGTTGGTTATCATTAACGCAGTCAACTTCATTGATGGCATGGATGGTTTGGCCGCGGGAATTGTGGCCATTTCAGGTATCGCATTCTTTGCTTTTGCTTACTTGTTAGCCGTTGAATATGGCTTTAGCCGTGCGGGTG
>JBIIZP010000144.1:0-5177 GCA_044346215.1 Candidatus Planktophila sp. | reverse complement strand
TTCAACTTCTGATCCGATTGAAGTGAATTTAGATTTTAGCTTGCCGCTTAACATTGAAGAGTGGTTAGAGAATGAAGACGACCCCGGTTTAATCGAGGCAATTCGAAATAGACTTGTCGTAAAAACTGACTCTTATATCGATCTGGATGAACCGCCAACAACTTCGGATTTTGTCGAAATGTTAGGATCACTCTGGAATTCAACAGTAAGTAATACGACGCGTGAATGGAGCTCCGCACTTTTGCGCAGCCCGAACCCCATAAACTCTGATGACCCCTACTTAAACCAACTCGTAAATAGAACTATTGAATGGGCGCGTTACATTCACGTTCGTCATGACAGGATCCCAGACGGGAATATCGAGTTGGCAAAACAGTATGTTCAAGAATCAAATAGTGCGATAGAAAAAATCCGACGAGCTTATAAACCTGAGGAATCTGCCTTCAACTTCCTTGTATCCCCTGTTGGCAGCAAGGAAACACCTAAATGGAAATATGACGCTGTATTGCGACTGCGAGTTGAAGAGCTAACGACTGGAAATCCTTTGACAGAGCTGGCTCAGATGCTGGTTTGGCCTAAGTCAATCCCTGAAGCTCGAATGTATCCTGGGTTCTTTGGACGTCAATCAACCGATCCAGTTGATGGAGTTACTCAAAATCAGTACGTCCAATTCTTGAAAGACGAAGTTCGGTTCGGAATTCATCTTGGAAATAGTGAAAGAAATCTAGGAATAAACCTCATCGATCCAGATCAGCTATCCACTGAGACACTTCGTGAAGGTATTCTTGAGTTAGTCCAGTGTTATCTTGATTTTTCCGGTTCGCCATCTACCAAAGAGATGCAGAATATAATGCTTCAAATTGGAAAGGCGAAGAGATTTAGACAATTTGAAACATTGAATGTCATTAACCCACTTGATGCAACAGGCTCAATTACAAAGGAGTTTGAAGAATTTCTGAAGAGTCTGTCTGACTTTATCTCAGGGATTTTTCAAACTTTTCTTGCCTCAGCTCCAAGGATAGAGCTTCGTGCCAACCGAAAAGAATTGTGGATAACCAAAGGAATTATCCGTCTTGAGGTTCAAGATGGGTACAAAACTTCAAATCTAGATGACCTCTCCGAGGCACAGTTGCGATGGGCAAAACTCTCAATCCTGTTTGCCACATATCAATTCACTAACTTAGCTTTGTTTATTGATGAACCTGAGAGGGGTATTCAAAGAAAGTTAGAAAAAGGGCTTCTGGGGCTTTTTCAAGACTTAGGCTTTGATGTCCCAAGATTCTTTGCAACTCATTCAGCTGAAATTATCTCTCACTGTGATTCATCAATCCTGATGACTAAAGATAGGGAGGGATTCAGATCTATCAAGAAGGTACCTGGTTCTATCTTCCCCGTATTAAATGATTTGGATATTTCCCAAGAAGAGTATTTCCAAACAAAGAAGTTAATCATTTTGACTGAAGGAAAAATGGACAAAGCGATGCTCGACGGCTTTGCGTTGAATCGGTTCCATAAAGAAAATATTGAGGTTCTCACTGGCTTTGGTTTGGATAGTTGGAGTGCATTTTATGATTCCGAGTATCTGAAAAAATCGTCAGGCGTTAAGTTAGTATTCTGGTCCGACAGCCTTGATACAAAAAAGCTTGATATGTTGATTGACGAAATCAAGTTAAAGAAGCTACCTGCAAGTCAGATCGCTGCTCATCTTCGAGCCAATTTACAAAATTGTATAAATGAAAAATGGACAGATTCACAACTGGCAATTTTGTCGGCTATTTTATCTGAGAGTTTGACGAATGCAGGTCCGCAGATTCGGGTTGAAAGCACTGGCGATTGGGATTGCATAATGTGGCTATCACCCGAAATCCTAGGGATAAAGAAGTTTAAGGATTGGCCCTCAATTGTAAATAGCTTCAATCTTCAGCCAAAAGGAGGTTATGCCATTCCAAAGGGAAAAAGATTTAAGAACTATGTTATTCAGTTATTAAATGAGGAGGGTATTAAAAGAGGGCTTGACTTAAATCGACTGGAAGGAATCTGTAAGGATTTGAATTTGTCTGGACAAGTTCCTATGAAAGTGGAAGAACTTATTTCAAGAATTACGGATTTCTCTCGGCAAACTCCATAACATCCCATTGGAAGCTATCTGCTCTTCCCCATGGAAAGTCTTTTCCATTGGAGGTACTTATGTCCAGGGTTCGAAGGTAATACTTTCCATTTTGTTCGGTCAGATTTGAAAGGCGTAAATTGACTGGTGCTTCTACTCGTTGCCCTTCCGCGCAGCTTGGTTCGCAGAGGTTTTCAGAGAAGATTCCACGGCCAGTTGCGCCGTCTTTGCTCCAAGTGTTCCATTCGATCTTTTCAACATAGAGTCCACCATCAGCGCAGGTAAAGAAGATCAGCTCTGGCTTGTGGGTTTCAATCTCGCAGTTCCAGGTTAGAACCTTGGAGGCTGGAAGGTCAGTAGAGATTGCGACTGGGGTTTGAATTGGCACTTGTTCAGCGTCGATAGAGGGTTCTGGAGTAGACCCTTGAAGAAAAACCACTGCAAGTGCGGCGGATAGGAACACCGCACCTGCAGTGATGGCGACTCTGGATTTACTCACCTTTGACGGTTTCTTCCAGGGTCTTAATTCGGCGACGGATCTCGTCGGCTTCTGCAACTCGACCTTTGATGGTCAAGATATTTGCAATCTCTTTCTCAAGCTCGATTGTCATTTCCCAATCAGGTTTACCGGTACTTGAGTTCATCGCAAGTGAATCTCTGAGAAGATCTTCTGCTTCGTCTAGTTCGGCAAGTAAGACCTTGGCGCACCCCAGGCGATACTTCGCCCAGCTTTCTAAACAACTGTTCTGTGCTGTGATTGCAAAGTCCAATGCTTTTTGTGCATGCACCGTTGCTTCAACACCGTTGTTAAGTTCTAAGTAACACACTGCTAGATACTCGTCGCAGTAGTAAATCTTTTCTGGCTCTTTATCCTTCTTGAAGTGTTCACGTGACTTGATCAGGTATGGAATTGCTTCTGGAAACTTTTCTAGCTTCATCAATGCAAATCCGATGTTGTAACTATCGATTCCCATTGTCCACTCTGATAAATCTGGATCAACTTCTTGCATTGCCTTCAGATGGCAATCTAGTGACTTCTGAAACTCACCTGCGGTGAAGAAGAATCTTCCTGCTTCTCGCAACATGTCTGTTGCTTCAACTGGGCTATCTTCTTTGAGAATATCTACTGCATGTAGTGCAAGCTCTGCAGCTTCTGCTTCTCGGTCGAGCTTTCGAAGTGACCATGTGATTCCCTCGTACACATGGAGTAATGCTTGGGTTCCTACTGTTGCTTTGTGAGATTCATAAATCTCTCTGGCACTTTCACAGAGCGCGAGCGCTGATTTGAAATCACCGCGGTCATATGCCATGTGACTGAGTGTCACAAAATGTTCGGCGCGATCGACGCCTTCGGAGCGAGGGATACTGGCCCATAGCTCTTTTTCATTGGGATTGTTTTCTGTGTTCACCTTTTCCTTTCTTCCGACAATGGTGCTTCTGACTGGTGGAGAAGTTACTAACCGTCACTGACAAATCTGCTTTGAGGCTTGGGGTCAGCGCTGGGCAGTTTTTGGGGGAAGCGGAGAGTAACACATTATTCGAACAGGTGTTCGAGTGGGGGTTGGTCAGGGCCTCCCCTTGAGCCCGTAGATCAGGAGCTAGTTGTCAACATCTAGAACTTTTGCGGTCTTCTTGTCCATGTCTAACAACATTTGAATCTCTTGACCTTTTTTGTAACCGTGTTGATTCTGTAGATGTTTGATTGATCCAGTAAATCCTGTCCAAAAGCTGGGATTTTTCATTCTTAGCATTTGGTTGGATTCAAAGGCTCCACAAAAACATTCAACTGGGAAGGAATGCAGTTTGACCATGTCGCGCAATTCTTGCTTAGGGAAAAGAACGCCTGCTGCAATTGTGTTTAAGTTTGGAATGAAGGTGATGAGTATGTCGGAGCCTTGAAAGCCAAAGTCAAGTTGTGTTGGCTCCTCAGCGGCGCGAGCAATTGCTGCATATTGCTTGACAAGCTCGACATCAAAGTTCTGATCAGCCAATGCCAAAACGGCAGAGCCTACTGGGCGAATGAGTGAATTGAAGATAAGGAATACTCCGATTGAATTTACATTCTTGCCATCGCGCATTGCGGCGGCAGTGATTTCATTTCGGTGCATCATTCCTGTAGGTGAGTCTCTGAAAACTTCCAAAATCCACTCATCTGTTTGTGACAATTCGGGATCCTCAAGAGTGTTTGACCTGAAAGTGCCAAAATTTGGAATTTCACCAGCCAACTCTTTAATCATTGCAATCAGATCTGCTTTCAATCCTACTAACGGAGTCTGTCGATAGTTGGCTTGTCGTTCGATTCCCACAAGCAGTGACTCGGCATTTAATTCATTAAACACCATGAGTTGTTTACCAATTGCATTCTCAAATGCTGTATCTAAGCCAGGTGTTCTGGCTAGAACCAGCCGGCCTGCCCGAATCGAACGAGGGTAAATCGCATGGATCGCGGCAAATGCTTCCGCCTCACCAACTTTGTTTTCCTTGGTAAAGGTGCTCAGGTCAATTAACCCAAATTTGTGTCGTGCTTCGCGAGCTTTTTGGGATAAAACATCCTTGACATAGTTCGCAATATCCCATTGAGATTCCACGCTTTCGACACGTGAAAGGTAATTTTCCAAGCCAAGAACTTGCAAAATTGCCTTTAGCTTGACCACGGTTATCGGTTCACCTTCAAGAAGCTCTGCCTCTTGTGCTTTCTCAATGAAATCAGCTTCAGCTAAAGAATCCTCTAGAACCTTGACCAGCTCTAACATCACAAAATTGGTCTCTTTTACAGATCCCAGCTGAAGATCTAAGTACTTACTTTCAATTTGTCGCACTCGTTCCCGAGTTACATTGAATTGAGTACCTAATTCTTCCAGAGTCTTTGGATGGCGCATCAAAGCTGGCACGCGTCCTCTAATTATCTCGAGAGTTCTGTCATCAATTTCACGATAATCGTTGTAGTAAAAGATTATTCCTTTTACAACATCGAGCAAGGATGTAGACAAATCAACAGCATCGGGTGTGTATGTTGAGCCATCAGTATCTTCCAAAGCTTCGATGTGGGCAGCAACCCATCCATCTAAAC
>JBIIZP010000007.1:0-16700 GCA_044346215.1 Candidatus Planktophila sp. | reverse complement strand
AACCTTGATGCTGCCAGAACATTCAATGAGGGCCATGCAACTACTAGTTATTTAGCGGCTGCAACACTTGATCTAGCATGGCATTCGCTGAACGTTGAAGAAGCAGCGAAGGTCACTGATGTTGTTGCTTTTGAGGCACAAGCAATTAAAAATTATGGCCTTGATTTCGCTCCTGTTCCAACTCGTTACCGCTCTACTTACTTTAGTCATATCTTTGCTGGCGGGTACTCATCGGGGTATTACGGATACATCTGGTCTGAAGTTTTGGATGCAGACACCGTCGATTGGTTCAAAGAAAACGGTGGTTTAAAGCGCGAAAATGGCGAACATTTCAAAAACACCCTTCTTGGCCGCGGTGGCTCTATTGATTCAATGCAGATGTTCCGAAACTTCCGTGGGCGAGATTCTAAAATTGAACCTCTTTTGAAACGGCGCGGCTTACTTTAACTATTAATCTGTTTTCTGAGGCGGTACCTTTGACTCATGAAAATCAGACTCCATGCTAAGAAGTTTCAGGTAGCTCTCGCTCTAGTTGCTGCTCTTGTCTTTAGTTTTCCTGCTGTTGCAACCGGTGCGCCCGCAACAGTAAATCTCACGGTGCACTATCAGCGCCCAGGTGGGGACTACCAAAATTGGAATCTTTGGCTTTGGAAAAACCTTGCTGGCCCAGGAGATGTTGATGTTGACAGCAATGGTGTTGCATTTACCTCAGAGGATGCTTTTGGAAAAATAGCCAAGGTGCAGATCGACGGCATGGACAAATTTGAAAGTATCGGAATTATTGTTCGAAAAGGTAGCTGGGATGCCAAGGATATTGACGAGGATCGATTTATAAAAGAGTTTCCTGCAAGTGGAAACGTTGAGATTTGGCTGCGCCAGGGGGACCCAGTGATTCACTATTCGATTCCAACGACTCCTGTAGCCAAGAATCCAGTTTTGGAGCAAATTGCACTTTACGATTCACCAGAGTTTATTTCGAAATTTACTTATACGGGTAACGATCTCGGTGTTACCTATACAAAAGCAGCTACAACTTTACGTGTATGGGCTCCGACTGCAAAATCTGTAAGTGTTGTCACCTACAAAGACAGTAAGTCACCCGACTCATCTGGAAAATTGATTCCAATGAAATACGACGTTAAGGGAACTTGGGTTGCAAAATTAAATGGTGATCAAGATGGGACAATCTTTAATTATCGAGTCAATGTAAATGGTGCAAACAATGAAGCTGTAGATCCTTATGTACGAGCTACAACGGTTAATGGATTGCGTGGCGTAATCGTCGATTTAAGCACTACTAATCCAGTTGGTTGGAACAAATCTAAGCCACGGTTTAGCGGAAAGCCAACAGATGCCTTTATCTATGAACTTCACGTCCGAGATTTGTCGATGGATGCGTCAAGCGGATTTCCAGCTGCGCAAAAGGGTAAATATGTTGCATTCACCAATGCAAATACAACTTTTGCTGGTCAAAAAACAGGCATCTCGGCAATTAAGGATCTTGGGATAACCCACGTTGAACTGCTGCCAATTTTTGACTTTGCAACTGTCGATGAGAACAAACCAACATTTAATTGGGGCTACGATCCACAAAATTACAATGTTCCCGAAGGTTCCTATAGCGTTGACCCAACAAATCCCAAACTACGAATCAAAGAGCTTAAGAGTGCAGTTTTGTCTCTTCACAAGCAGGGGCTGCGAATCAACATGGATGCGGTTTACAACCATGTTTCCAATGCCAGTACTTTTAGCCAAAACTTAATCGTTCCAAACTACTTTTTCCGCCGCGATGAGAATGGCAATTTGACCAGCGGCAGTGGGTGTGGAAATGATGTTGCATCTGAACGTCCAATGGTTCGTAAATTCATCGTTGATTCAGTCAAATACTGGGCAACTGAATACAACATGGATGGATTTAGATTCGACCTTATGGGCCTAATGGATATTAAGACTATTAATGAGATTACTGCAGCTCTCAAAAAAATAGATCCAACAATTTTAGTTATTGGTGAAGGCTGGAACATGGGTACCCTGCCCGCGAATCAAAAAGCAAACCAATTAAATATTCAAAAGTTAAATGGTGTTTCACATTTCAACGATCAGATTCGAGATGGAATTAAAGGTTCGGTATTTGACCCAGCTGATACTGGGTTTGCAACCGGAAAATTTGGGGCAAAGAACGACGTAATGTCTGGAATAGTCGGTAATGTTGACTACTCAACCACTGTTAACACAAAGTGGACTACCTCATATCCTGGTCAATCCGTTAACTATGTTGAATCACATGACAACATGACATTGGTAGACAAAATTAACGCCAGTGTGAAGGACGCAAAGCCAGCTGATGTAGCACAACTTTCACAGTTCTCTGCTTCGATTGCATTCCTATCTCAGGGTCTTCCATTTATGCAGGCGGGTCAAGAGTTTCTTCGATCAAAAAATGGTGATCCAAATAGCTACAAGTCCAGCGATGAGGTCAACTCCATGAAATGGAGTACAAGAAAATCCAACATCGCTACGGTTGATTATTACAAGGGATTGATAGCTTTGAGAAAAGCCCATCCTGCTTTCCGAATGACGACGACAGCACAAGTCAAGTCAAATCTAAAGTTCTTAGAATCGGCAGAAGGGTCCATCGCGTATTCACTCAATGGTGCAGCTGTTAAAGATAAGGCTGCAACAATTGTTGTAATGCACAATGCAACAACAAGTGATCAGGGCTTTACTCTTCCAAAAACGGGAACTTGGTCTGTCTTAGTTGAAGGTGCAAGAGCCGGAACTGTTGTTATCCGAAAATTTACTGGGGCATCGATAACGGTTAAGGGTCGTTCAACCCTCGTAATAACCCAGTAAGTCAGTTGGGTTTATTAGCCGGCAGAACCTGAACCTGATGGTCCAGCTTTGCGTTGCACCTGAGGTGCGCCGCCACTGCGTTGTCCACCGCGAATCTTTGATCCGCTTTCAGAATGGTTTTGAGTTCCTGGTGCGCTTGGCTTATTTTTCTTAGCTTCAAGGGCAGCAAGCATTCTTGCTTTCATGTCATCATTCTTATCGGCCATGCGTTAATCCTACTGCTAGGAGCTTGATTCCTTGTATTCGCGCAAACGCTCAAGAACTTCTGATTCGCGATAGCGACGATGCCCGCCTAGTGTGCGGATGGCAGTTAGCTTTCCTGCCTTTGCCCAGCGTGTAACTGTTTTTGGATTGACGTGAAAACGTTGTGCAACCTCTTTCGGGGTCAAGAGAACTTCGGCATCGGGGATCCGGTTCATAGTGACTCCTCTAGCATTTTGACTACCTTTGGCGGGCTGTCCGTTTTGGACCGTATTGGGGTGAAGTATTGCCATTAAATCAGCGTGAAGCAATACCTATGAAGCTTGCTCGTATGCCTGAACTAAGCGCCAACGGGACATTAATCGCTGATATCCAACGCCGGCCATCATTCCGTCGGCGGCGGCAAGGCCAGCTACTGAATGTGTCACATCTTCGATTGATGCATCTGAATCAAGGCCATCTTCACCTGAATCACGTAATGCTCGATCCATATAATTTGCTAGACCGCCGTAATCAAGTTCAACTAATGATTCTGGGTGAAACATTTCAAGCCATGCAAGAAGATTTTCTAACTCTTGCTCGACAGGGCCATCACCAAATGCATTGAGCACTGCATCGTGTGCACCACTACAACGTTGCTTTGCATTGGCAATACTTGTTAATGCACGGCAATACAAACCATCTACATTTTTTCCACGAGTTCGTTCCTCTGGTGAAAACAAAATAAACCAACGTGGTGGGATTATCCAGGTTTCATTTAGGATGTGTGGAACTTTATCTTCAAGTAAATCAACACCTGCTGTAATTACTTCTTCGATTGCTGGAGAAATAAAGTACGGAACAACTGTGCTCGGTAAAGATTCTTTAAAGTTATCTAATGCTCCCCAGCAACGCATTGCTGTTGCCCAGGGCGCAACGTAACGGATTCCATCACGATCGAAAATGTGCACGCCATCTGGGCGGCCAGCTGGTGGTTCTGGTTGAACAACGCGGTGTAACGCTAACTCTTCTTCTTTATAAAAAGAAAATGGATCGACTTCTATACTTTGCCACCGTAAACGATCGGCAGGTTCAAATGCCGACAGTGGTTCGTAGATACGAAGTGAAGCGATGTAAGGTGTAGGTCTCACGCACGTGGAATGTAATTACCCTCAGCAAACGGATCATCATCATCCTTGCGTGAGGTTGTATCGATTTCGCCATGAAGTTCCTTGGCTAAACGATCTAAATCCATATCTTGCGCGTTATATTTCAAATCACGAGCAACCTTGGTTTGCTTTGCTTTTGCACGGCCGCGACCCATGGGCGACCTCCTTCACTAATTGCTGTGCGTCAGGGAGGTAGGTTATCGCGCCTTGTACACGCCTTCCAAAGATGAGCGTGAATTCGAGCCCTGGCGCTCAGAAACCACCCCTGCGACCCAGGCTTTCATGCCCCTATCAGCCAAAGAACGCAACACCTGATCAGCCACTGCAGGGTCCACAAAAGCGCTCATTCCGATGCCGCAGTTCCATGTGCGCTCCATATCGGGTTGAGGAACTCCGCCTATTTTTGCCATGAACTCCATCTCAATAGGTAGGGACCATGTTGAACGATCATAAGTTGCAGCTAAGTGATCTGGAATTACTCGAGCGGTATTTTCTGCAATTCCACCACCAGTGATATGAGAAAAGACATGTAAATGTTCGGGCAAAGCTTTAATTAATGCCAAACAATCCAGTGCATAAATTTTAGTGGGTGTTAAAAAGACTTCTCCAGAAGTTTTACTCCACTCACTAACATTTGCATTTAAGTCTAAACCTGTAGACTTAATAATGTGTCGGACCAGTGAAAACCCATTTGCATGAAAACCACTAGATGGCATTGCGATAATTAAATCTCCTGCTTTAACTCGATGTGCGCCCAATTGGTGATCTGCATCAACGACACCTGTTGCAGCACCTGCAATATCAAACTCATTATCCTCTAGCAAACCCGGATGCTCTGCTGTTTCTCCACCGATCAAAGCGGTATTTGCTTTTGCACAACCACGTGCAATTCCTGCAACTATATCTGCAATGTTTTCCGGAATAACTTTGCCCACAGCGATGTAATCAGTCATGAAGAGCGGCTCTGCGCCACATACAACAAGATCATCAACAACCATGGCTACAAGATCTTCACCGATGGTGTCGTATTTACCTAACGCCCGAGCAATTTCTGTCTTAGTTCCAACTCCATCTGTGGATGTTGCAAGCAAGGGTTGTTTCATACTTTTTAATTTGCTCGCATCAAACAAACCTGCAAATCCACCAATGCCGCCAATAACTTCAGGACGTGAAGCCTTTGCGATGGAGGCCTTCATTAATTCAACTGCACGATCTCCTGCATCAATATCAACGCCAGCATCTTTGTATGTAGACATTAGTTACCGTGCGCTTCCGTGATTTCTAGGCGCATCTTTCCTTCAGATAAATCCTCTGGGATGCGGATTGGATACTCACCTGTAAAGCAAGCAGAACATAGCTTTTCTGAGGGTACTTCGGTAGCCGCGATTAAGCCATCAAGAGAGACATACCCCAAAGAGTCCGCACCAATTGAACGGCGAATCTCTTCAACATCTAGCCCATTAGCAATTAACTCTGCCCGCGAGGCAAAGTCAATGCCGTAATAGCAAGGCCACTTAACCGGGGGTGATGAAATACGGACATGGATCTCTCTCGCTCCTGCTTCACGCAGCATTCGCACGATTGCCCGTTGAGTATTTCCACGAACGATTGAGTCATCAACAACAACAATTCGCTTGCCTTCAATAATTTCCCGCAAAGGATTGAGCTTTAAACGAATACCTAGTTGGCGAATAGTTTGAGAAGGTTGAATAAAGGTTCGGCCGACATAAGAGTTTTTAACTAATCCCATGCCAAATGGAATGCCAGACTCTTTTGCATAACCAATCGCTGCAGGAGTTCCAGATTCAGGAACAGGAATAACAAGATCGGCCTCGGCGGGATGTTCCTTTGCAAGCTGAGCACCAATTGCAACACGAGTCTTATGAATTCCGCTGCCAGCAATTGTTGTATCTGGGCGAGCTAAATAGACATATTCAAAGAGACAACCCTTTGGTTGTGCCTCAGCCCAATGTTGAGAACGAACTCCATTGGCATCGATACAGATTAATTCGCCTGGATCAATCTCGCGCACAAATGCTGCGCCGACAATATCCAAACCGGCACTTTCAGATGCAACTACCCAACCTGTTTCTAACTTTCCAAGAACTAGCGGCCTAACACCGTGCCGATCGCGTGCTGCATACAAGGTGTGCTCATCCATAAATACCAATGAGAATGCGCCCTCGAGTAGTGGCAGTACGGTTAATGCACTTGCCTCAACATTTTTTGAATCCTGCAGCGCAATCAGCGCTGTCATAATTTCTGTATCGGTAGTTGCACCACGTGTGTATGCGGCTTCAAGTTTTTGAACTAGTTCAGCTAAATCACCAGTGTTCGTTAAATTGCCGTTATGGGCTAAAGCCAGCGTCCCATACTTAGTTGGGCGTAAGGTTGGTTGCGCATTTACCCAGGTGCTCGATCCTGTTGTGCTGTAACGGCAGTGACCGACAGCCAGATTTCCTTTAAGAGTGGCTAGATCACCTTCGGTAAATACTTGAGAAACCAGACCCATATCTTTATAAACAAGAATTCTCTCGCCATCACTTGTTGCAATTCCCGCTGACTCGGTACCTCGATGCTGCAATGCGTACAGTCCGTAAAAAGATAGCTTTGCAACTTCTTCACCTGGTGCCCATACACCAAAGACACCGCATGCATCCTGTGGCCCTTTATCTTCATCGAGAACATTGTGGTTGAGTAATCCATCGGGACGTCTCATAACTGTGCTCCTAGCGGTAGATACTCGGACAAATCTGCACGCACACCAGAAGCTGCAATTTTTCCATCATCTAAAGCTTGTGCCCAAGTCAATTGGCCATCTGCAAGTGCAAGCCAAGTTTGTGCATCCATCTCGATAGTGTTGGGAGGCGTACCCCTTGTATGTGTTGGTCCCTCACCACATTGAACCGCTGCATAGGGCGGAATGCGAACCTCTATCGCTCGTCCAGGAGCTTTAAAACTCAAAACCGCAAGAGTGCTCTTAACTTGTTCAAGAATCTGAGGATCGCGCATCTGCTTATCCAAACAACCGTGGAAATGTTGAGGTGTGGGCGGTTGATAACTCATCTAGAGAAATAACCGCATCATTAATAGTTAAGGTATCTCCCCCAGTTATGCCAAGTTTTGTAATTGCGATTGAATTCTTTATCGCCAAACCTTCAAGCTTTGAGGTATATGCAGGATCAATCGCAACAATTACACGACCTGGTGTTTCACTGAGCAACGTAACTCCTGTATTTTCAAGTGTAATCGTTGCTCCAATCTTATGTCGCAAAACCATCTCAGTTAATCCAGCAGATAATCCGCCCTGACTTAAATCATGGGCTGCTGCAAAGAATGAATTACCCTCAAGAAGTAGCTCTATAAGCCGCATTTCACGCTGTAAATCAGCATCTGGGGATTGCCCAATACGTTGGTTATGCAAGAAAGCCCATTCACTTCCTGCAAGATCTTCGTGAGTTTCACCAAGCAAATACAGATCTAATCCTGCTTGAGTAAAACTCATTGGGGTGCGGGTGCGAACATCCTGGATGACTCCTAGAACACCGATGACCGGTGTAGGCAAAATAGCGACAGATCCTGTCTGGTTATAAAAGGAAACGTTGCCACCAGTTACTGGTAGACCCATTTCAAGACAACCATCAGCTAAGCCACGTACTGATTCGGCAAACTGCCACATAACACCAGGATCTTCCGGTGAACCAAAGTTTAGACAGTTTGTGACAGCTAATGGACGAGCGCCTGCGGTTGCAATGTTTCGCGCAGCTTCAGCCAGAGCCAACTTCGCTCCTTGATAAGGATTTAAATATGACCAGTTTGCATTTGCATCTGTTGAGATTGCAACACCTAAGTGTGTCTTTTCATCGATGCGAATCATTCCTGAATCATCAGGTTGAGATTGAATTGTGTTTCCTTGAACATACTTATCGTATTGCGCAGTTACCCAAGACTTATCTGCAAGGTTTGGAGCTGCGGCTAATTTCAATACCGCAGCTTTAATCTCTGATGCGATGGCGGGAATAGGAACATTTACTTTTTGAGAGTTAACTTGATTGATGTAATCAGGCTGTGCTAATGGCCGGTTATAGACCGGACCATCATGAGCGACGGTGCGCGGTGGAACATCAACTATTAATTCACCATTCCAGGTAATCTCAAGATGATTTCCATCTGTTACCTCTCCAATCACGGTGACAGTTACATCCCACTTCTTGCAGATCTCAAGGAAACGATCAATCTTGCTAGGTTCGACGATTGCACACATGCGCTCTTGTGATTCCGACATCAGGATCTCTTCGGGTGATAGTGAAGGATCACGCAGCGGAACCTTGTCCAACTGCACCCTCATGCCGCCAGATCCACCTGAAGCCAGCTCGCTTGTCGCACAGGATAAGCCTGCTCCGCCAAGGTCTTGGATACCTACAACTAGATCTTCAGCAAAGATTTCTAGCGAGCACTCGATGAGGATTTTTTCAACAAATGGATCGCCAACCTGAACACTTGGGCGCTTAGTAGATCCACCAGCACCAAAGGTTTCAGATGCAAGCACGGACACCCCACCAATTCCATCTCCACCAGTTTTTGCTCCATACAACACAACTAAATTGCCAGCACCTGCAGCCTTTGCCAACTTAATATCACTGTGCTTCATTACGCCAACACACAACGCATTAACAAGTGGGTTGCCAGCATATGTTTCATCAAAGGTAACTTCGCCGCCAATATTTGGCAGACCTAGACAGTTTCCATATCCACCAACACCTGCAACGATTCCAGGCAAGACGCGACGGGTATCTGGTGCATCTGCTGGCCCAAAACGAAGTGGATCCATGACCGCAATTGGTCTAGCCCCCATTGTCAGAATATCGCGGACAATTCCACCAACACCTGTTGCCGCACCTTGATATGGCTCAATAAATGATGGGTGATTGTGCGATTCAATTTTGAAAGTTACCGCATATCCCTGACCTACATCAACAACACCAGCATTTTCACCAATGCCCACTAATAGCGCATCAGATTTTGGTGCTTTTTCGCCAAACTGCTTAAGGTGGACCTTCGATGATTTGTAAGAACAATGCTCTGACCACATCACTGAATACATTGCCAGCTCTGAAGATGTAGGTCGACGACCAAGGATTTCTTTGATACGTGCATACTCATCTGCTTTCAAACCAAGCTCTTTGAATGGTTGCGAATCATCCGGAGTCGCTTGCGCGATTGATACTGTGTCTAAAGCCATTACTTCACCATCGCATTCAAGATCGATGTAAAAAAACTAAGACCTTGGGCAGATGGACCAGTTAACTCATTTATCGCATGTTCTGGGTGTGGCATTAACCCAACCACATTGCCCTTAGCATTCGTGATCCCAGCGATCAAATTACGTGATCCGTTGGGGTTTTCACCCACATATCGGGCGATAACGCGACCTTCGCCCTCGAGCATCGCAAGGGTTTGATCGTCGCACTGGAAAGATCCTTCACCATTCTTTAGTGGGATGACAATTTTTTCCCCTTGTTTAAAAGAGTTTGTCCATGCAGTTTGGTTGTTAACTACTTCTATTTCTTGATCGCGACATAAGAAGTGCAGATCAGAGTTGCGAGTCAACGCGCCTGGTAAAAGATGTGATTCGCACAAAACCTGGAAGCCATTACAGATACCCAGAACTGGCATTCCCTTGTTGGCTGCATCAATAACTAAATGCATTACTGGTGCAAATCGTGAAATCGCACCGCACCGAAGGTAATCACCGTAAGAAAAGCCGCCAGGTAGAACAACCGCGTCAACACTCTTTAAATCTGCATCACCATGCCATAGCGAGACCGCTTCAGCACCGCCTACAACAACTGCACGTGCAGCATCACGATCATCCAAAGTTCCTGGAAAGGTAATAACTCCTATGCGCATTACTTTTCTACCCTTACGACATAGTTTTCAATTACAGGGTTTGAAAGCAAAACTTCAGCAGCTTTTTCAACTTCAGCAAGTTGTGCAGCTGTTGGTTCGCCATCGATTTCAATTTCAAAGCGTTTTCCTTGACGAACAGATTTGGCAAAGGTAAATCCCAATCGTGGCAGTGCAGCTGCAACCGCATTTCCTTGAGGGTCAAGAATTTCAGGCTTCAACATCACATCAACCACGATCTTTGCCATTCAGTATCTCCCTTTTAGAACTTGCTACCAGTGATTCGAAAAAATGCTTCTTCGTAACGTTGTGCTGTCTTCTCCACGATCTCACTAGGCAGTTCAGGGGGTGGGCTATTTCTATCCCATCCACTTGCTATCAGGTAGTCACGTAGAAACTGTTTATCGTAAGAAGGCTGTGCCCCGCCTGGCTTCCAGGCCGAAGCCTGCCAAAACCTTGAAGAATCGGGGGTTAACGCCTCATCACCAAGGAGTATCTCTCCCTTATTATTTCGACCGAATTCAAACTTTGTATCTGCCACAATAATTCCTCGGCTAGCTGCAAACTCTGTTGCCGTTTCATATAACTTGATTGTGAGATCCCGAAGTTCGGCGGCATCATCTACGCCAACAATTGCTGCCGCACCATCAAAATCAATATTAATGTCGTGATCACCGATTTCAGCTTTAGTCGCTGGGGTAAAGATGCTGTTAGGCAACTGTGATCCGTCAAGCAAGCCATCTGGCAAGGTATTTCCGCAGACAGCTTTGTTATTCTGGTACTCGCTCCAACCACTACCTGTTAAGTAGCCACGAGCAACACATTCGATATCAAACATAGTCAGTGACTGTGCGATTATCGCACGATCTTCTACTGCAGCAGGAACATCTGTTGAGATGATGTGGTTGCCAATAATGTCTTCAAGTAATTCAAACCAAAACAATGACAGCTGAGTTAATACTGCGCCTTTACCTGGGATCACAGTTGGCATAACCCAGTCATAAGCTGAAATGCGATCTGATGCAACAAGTAAAATCTCGTCTTTATCATTTGTATAAAGATCTCTTACTTTTCCGGTGCGCAGATGTTTCCACCCAGTTATTTCAGGCGCTGGCGGTGGGCCAGCTAGGCCAAAGCCGCTCACCGAATAGAGCCGGGTTTGTACTGCGCTGCGGCAGGGTGCGCGGAAGTAATCGCACCGATGCGATTAACAACTCGAGCTACTTGTTGGCGAGCTTCGCCAGTAAATTCGATGGGATCACTAATTAAGACATCAAGTGCTGCACGGTCTAGGGGTAATCGGCTATCAGCTGCAAGATCATCAAGAAGAGTGTTCTTTTTGCCTTCGCGCATTCCGAGAGCAGCCTTTACTGCGTGCTCTTTGATTACTTCATGAGCAACTTCGCGCCCAATGCCTACTTTAACCGCAGCCATAAGAATCTTTGTAGTCGCTAAGAAAGGTAAATAACGCTCTAATTCAGCGCTGATTACCGCTGGGAATGCACCGAACTCATCAAGGATTGTGAGCATTGTTTCGAGCAATCCATCGATTGCATAAAAGGCATCTGGTAAAGCAACGCGACGAACAACACTGCATGAAACATCGCCTTCATTCCATTGATCACCAGAGAGCTCACTCACCATTGATGCATACCCACGCAAGACAACTGAAAGACCATTTACTCGCTCACATGAACGTGTATTCATCTTGTGAGGCATTGCGCTACTGCCAACCTGCCCAGCTTTAAAGCCTTCAGTTACTAGTTCGGCACCAGCCATTAATCTAATAGATGTGGCAAGAGATGATGGTGATGCGGCAATCTGTACCAAAGTTGTCACAACATCATAATCAAAAGAACGTGGATAAATCTGGCCTGTTGAATCTAGAACATTGTTAAACCCAAGTTCTTTTGCAATCGCACCTTCAAATTTAAAGTGTGTGTCAGTTGAACCTAAGAGATCAATTGAATCTTGCGCTGTGCCTACTGGACCCTTGATGCCACGCATTGGATAGCGACCTTGTAGTGCAATTAGACGTTCGTATGCAAACAACAACTCTTCGGCAGCTGATGCAAAGCGCTTTCCTAAAGTTGTAACTTGTGCAGGCACATTATGTGAACGTCCAGCTATTGGTTGGTCGGCATACTGTGTTGCGTGTTCGGCAAGACGAGCAAGAAGAGTTACGACCTTGTTATGGACAATTTCTAAACCACTTCGAATCTGGAGTGCTTCAATATTTTCAGTTAAGTCGCGGCTGGTCATACCTGCATGAATCGCTTCGTGACCCGCAAGTGCGTTGAACTCTTCAATACGAGCCTTAACATCATGACGAGTTTGCTTTTCGCGTGCATCTATTGATGCAATATCCACCCGTGTAATTACATTTTCGTAATCTGTAATTACATTCTTGGAAATCGCGTGGCCCAGTGTTGATTGGGCCCGCATAACTGCGATCCACAACTTACGTTCTGCGATAATTTTGGCCTCTGGCGCAAAGATTTCGCACATCGCTGCTGACGCATATCGGCTCGCAAGCAGGCTCATTGGTGCATTATCTGCCATTTAATTGCCCTTCTCTGCCATCGACGCATTAAGGGCGATGTCGGAACGGTAAAAGGATCCAGTTAATGAGATTTGACTGATTGCTCGGTATGCACGGTTTCGGGCCTCAGTCAGATCTTCGCCAATTCCAGTAACAGTCAGCACCCGGCCACCCGAAGAAGCTAACCCTTGCTCTGTACTTAAGGTACCTGCATGATAAATCTGAACATTATCGAAATGTGTAAATCCGCTAATGGTCGATCCGCTTATTGGTGATGTTGGGTATCCCTGAGCAGCCAACACAACTGTTACCGCTGAATCATGCTTCCAGTCCAAAGTTATGCCGGCTAAGTTTCCAGTTGCTGCTTTGTAGAGCAAAGTTGCAAGTGGGGTATTTAGTCGAGGAATCAGAACTTGAGTTTCAGGATCGCCAAAGCGTGCATTAAATTCGATAACGCGAGTTCCATGGTCTGTTAATGCAAGGCCTGCATAGAGTAAACCCACGAAAGGTGTTCCCCGTGCAGCCATTTCAGCAATCATTGGCGCTAAGACTTGTTTGTATGTGTCTTCAACTATGTCAGATGGCGCCCATGGCAGAGGAGAATATGCACCCATTCCCCCGGTATTTGGACCTTTATCGCCATCATAAGCACGCTTAAAATCTTGTGCTGGTTGCATAGGCAAAATTGTTGTGCCATCACTAATGCCAAAGAGAGAAACTTCTGGTCCATTTAAATACTCTTCAATTACAACTCGCTTGCAACTAAGTGCATGATCTAATGCTTCTTGTCGATCATGGGTTACAACAACACCCTTACCTGCAGCCAAGCCGTCATCCTTAACAACATAGGGTGCGCCAAAAGCATCTAATGCTTTTTCAATCTCATCTTTACTTATACAAGTAAAGCTATGTGCAGTTGGTACGCCCGCATCATGCATTACTTCTTTAGCAAAGTTCTTAGAACCCTCTAATTGAGCAGCAGCCTTGGATGGCCCAAAGACGGCGATTTTGGCGGCTCGTAGAAGATCGGCGACACCATTAACCAGTGGAACTTCGGGCCCCACGACAACTAAATCAATCTCTAAACGCTTTGCTAAATCAACAATTGCATGATTATCTGTGACAGCGATTGGATGACATTGCGCAAACTCTGCAATGCCCGGATTTCCTGGTGCAGCATGAAGCTCGGTACATACTGGATCTGCCTGTAGCCCTACTCCTAGCGCGTGTTCGCGTCCGCCGCTTCCGACTAGGAGGATTTTCATTCTTAGATGAAATCCTTTACGACAATTGTTTGATCGCGTCCTGGGCCAACACCAATTGCGCTCATTGGAGCACCTGAAATCTTTTCTAGGAAGGCAACATAATCTTGCGCATTCTTTGGAAGATCAGAGAGCTTGCGGGCTCCTGAAATGTCTTCAGTCCAGCCAGCTAAGTATTCATAGATTGGTTTTGCGTGGTGGAAATCTGTTTGCGAAGCCGGAAGTTCTTCGACGCGCTTTCCATCAATTTCGTAGGCAACACATACTGGAATCTTTTCCCAGCCAGTTAAAACATCTAGCTTTGTAAGGAAGAAATCAGTTAAACCATTGACTCGTACTGCATAGCGAGCGATAGGTGCATCAAACCAACCACAGCGGCGTGCGCGACCAGTTGTTACACCGATTTCTCCACCAATGCGACGAAGTGCTTCCCCATCTTCATCAAATAACTCAGTTGGGAAAGGTCCGCTACCAACGCGAGTTGTGTACGCCTTGATGATACCAATTACTCGATCAATCTTTGTAGGTCCGATTCCTGAACCAGTACATGCTCCACCAGCTGTTGGATTACTTGAGGTGACAAATGGATAAGTACCGTGATCAACGTCCAGCAAAGTTCCTTGAGATCCTTCTAGCAGAACGCGCTTTCCGGCCTTTAGCGCTTCATCCAAAATGAGAACAGTGTCTGCAACATAGGGGCGCAAAATGTCTGCGTACTTTAGGTACTCATCTAGAACTTCATCTACTTCGATGTTTTTGCGATTAAACACTTTTATAAGAATCTGATTCTTATCTCGCAGGGCACCTTCTAGCTTTTGACGAAGGATGGATGGATCAAATAGATCCTGTACACGGATGCCGATTCGGTTGATCTTGTCGGCATATGCCGGTCCAATCCCGCGACCAGTTGTACCAATCTTTGACTTACCTAAGAATCGTTCCGAAACCTTGTCGATCGTGCGGTGATATGGCGTAATTAAATGTGCGTTAGTTGAAATCAGAAGTTTGCTGGTATCGATTCCGCGTTCATTTAAGCCACGAATTTCTTCGAGCAGAACACTTGGATCAATAACCACACCATTACCAATGACAGGGATTACGTTGGGAGAAAGAATTCCTGATGGCAACAAGTGAAGGGCATACTTTTGATCACCAATAACAACTGTATGTCCTGCGTTGTTTCCGCCTTGATAGCGAACTACATAATCAACACGATCACCTAATAAGTCTGTGGCTTTACCCTTGCCTTCGTCGCCCCACTGAGCTCCGAGTAGTACTAATGCAGGCATGGTTAAAGCCTCTCCGACTAGTAGTTAATTACTTAAGTGATGAAGTTCCGTTAGAGCGTAGATCTTCACATGCACGAACAACGCGAGCTGCCATCCCTGCTTCAGCAAGCTTGCCCCAGGCACGTGGATCGTAAGCCTTCTTATTTCCAACTTCGCTGTCGATCTTTAGAACGCCGTCGTAGTTCTTGAGCATGTGATCAACAACTGGACGAGTAAAGGCGTACTGAGTATCTGTATCCACATTCATCTTGATAACACCGTAATCAAGTGATTCCCGGATCTCAGAAAGAAGTGAACCAGAACCACCATGGAAAACAAGGTCCATGGGCTTGCTTCCTGCGGGTAATCCAAGCTTGGCAGAAACCGCCTCTTGCAAAGTTGCAAGAATCTTTGGTTGCAAAACAACGTTTCCTGGCTTGTAAACACCATGAACATTTCCAAATGTTGCTGCCACCATGTAGCGAGCATTGACATCAGTTCCAAGTGTTTCAATAGTCATCAGTGCATCTTCTGGAGTTGAGTACAGCTTTGCATCATGCTTAGCCTCGATACCGTCTTCTTCTCCTCCAACAACTCCGATTTCAATTTCAAGAATTGTTTTTGCAGCAACTGACATCGCCAACATTTCCTTAGCAATCTTCATGTTTTCGGTCATGTCAACGGCTGATCCATCCCACATGTGTGAGTTGAACAATGGAGCCTTGCCTGACTTAATGCGATCTGCACCAAATGCAAGAAGAGGACGCATAAAGCCATCTAGCTTTTCAGCTGGGCAGTGATCTGTGTGAATTCCAATGTTTACTTTGTAGTTCTTTGCAACAACATGGGCATACTCTGCGAGCGCAACTGCGCCATCAACCATGTTTTTAACTGTTGAACCAGATGCGTATTCAGCACCGCCCCAAGAAAATTGAATAATTCCATCTGACTCTGCTTCGGCGAATCCACGAATTGCAGCAGTCAGGGTCTGTGAAGATGAAACATTGATTGCGGGATATGCAAAGGCACCTTTTTTAGCGCGATCCAACATATCTGCATAAATTTCGGGGGTTGCAATTGGCACAATAACTCCTAAGGCTCGTTGTAAATCTTTAGACTGAGCGCTTCGTTGAGTCGTCTAGAGGCTTACGACCAATCCTCTCACCTTGGCCCCTATGGCACAAAAAGACCCTCCGCGCACCGAGGCTGGGAGGGTCTTCATGTGTGGGATTTACCCTTTAACTGATGGTTTTCAAGGCGTTAGCCAAGAACTTGGCCAGGGCCGCCAGTAACACTGGGTTACTCAAAAGCTTGATTAAAGCGAGAATAAGTGAAGTCAACATTGCATCTCCTTTCCGTCGGGACATCTTCAGGGCAGCGCTCAAAGAAAAAATCGATCGCCAATTCTCTGTTGATAACAATGGTGAAGAGGTAACCTCTTGCGTTATGGGCCAAGACCGCGAATCTTTAGAGAACCTGCTCAGTGAGGAACGCGAATTTCCACCCACCGCAGAATTTG
>JBIIZP010000006.1:0-16742 GCA_044346215.1 Candidatus Planktophila sp. | reverse complement strand
CAGTGAGTAAAGATAAGCAGACTGCAGAAGTAAAGCTGAACAATCAAGGCTTTATGGCTAAAGCTCCTGAAAATGTTCTGATTGAAATCCGCGAACGTCTAGCCAAGACAACAGCAGATATTGAAAGAATTACTGCCGCACTTGCAGCATTGCCACAACCATGATGATTTCACCAGATGATCAAGAGCGCGTAGATGCGATCGAACAAGCTTTGCTTGCGCGTTGGCCAGAAACACGCATTGCACCATCGACTGAACGCATTGCAGCCCTAGTAGACATTTTGGGTTCACCTCAGCTGACATATCCAACGATTCATATCGGTGGAACCAATGGGAAGACGACAACTAGCCGTATGGTTGATTCTTTGTTGTTTGCACATGGTTTACGTACGGGTCGTTTTACAAGTCCGCACTTAGAAACTTACCGTGAGCGAATCTCAATCAATGGGCAACCGATTGATCCGAAAGAATTGATTTTTTCATATAACGATATTGCCGCATATTTAGAACTGATGGATTCAAAGTTTGAGCATCCCATTTCATTCTTTGAAGCGATTACGGCGCTAGCGTTTAGTACATTCGCTGAACACCCAGTTGATGTGGCAGTTATTGAAGTCGGCATGGGCGGAGAATGGGATGCGACAAATGTTGTCGATGCCGATGTTTCTGTAATTATGCCGATTGGCTTTGATCACATGGAATACCTAGGTCATACCCTGCATGAAATTGCCTCTACTAAGGCTGGAATCATTAAAGAAGGCGGCTTCGTAGTACTTGCCCAACAAGAGCCAGAAGCTGCAAAGGAGTTAATCCGCAAAGCCGCTGAAGTTGGCGCAGATGTAGTTCGAGAAGGTGTTGAATTCTCAGTTCTCTCACGCGCAGTAGCAGTGGGAGGTCAGTTACTTACGATTCAAGGAATCCATGAGACATATGATGAGATTTTCTTGCCATTACACGGGCGTCATCAAGCGGCAAATGCTGCTGCAGCACTAGTGGCAGTTGAAGCTTTCTTTGGCGATCAACCGCTAGATATCGATGCGGTTCGCGCAGGGTTTGCCGCAGTTACATCGCCTGGTCGTTGCGAAGTTGTTCATCGCGATTCGACAGTGATTTTAGATGCAGCACATAACCCGCATGGTGCTAAGGCGTTGGCTGAGACTTTGCTTAATGAGTTCAATTTTGATGAAATCATTGCTGTGGTCGGAGTCTTCGGGGACAAAGATGCAACGGGAATATTTCAAGAATTAGAACCAATTGTGGATCATGTCATCGTGACACAGAGTTCTTCAACCCGCGCCATGGCGGCTTCAGAGTTAGAGAAAATTGCTTCCTCAGTATTCGGTTCAGATCGCGTCTTTGTAGTTTCAGATTTAAACTCAGCTCTTGATAAAGCTGTTGCCGATTCAATACGACCTCTCAGCGAAGACACAGTTGGAATACTCGTCACTGGTTCTGTTGTAACAGTTGGCGAAGCTCGCACCTATTTGAGAAAGAAGTTTGCACAATGAAAGTTCTTGGAGCAGCCGTCTTGATTGCCGAGAGTATGACTCTGGGTTTTGCGATTTTAATTGCAATGAAAGAGCAATCTCAGGCTTCGATCATTTATGGTTGCGTTGTTTCCTTCCTACTTTTTGTTGCAGCTGGCCTTTTGCGCCGTCCGGGTGGATTTGTGTTCGGTTCTCTGATGCAGGTTGCGATGATCTCTTTCGGATTTGTCGAGCCGTCTTTCTTCATTATTGGGGTGGTTTTGATTGGTCTTTGGGTGGCGGCCATCATCGTGGGCCGCAAGGGTGAGGCTGCTCGCGCTGCCTTGCTGGCTGCGGAGCCTAAAAAACCCTAATAGACTAGGCGAGTGAGCACAGAGAAAACACTTATCCTAGTTAAGCCTGATGGCGTACGCCGCGGTTTAGTCGGTGAAGTTATTTCCCGAATCGAAACAAAAGGTTATGCAATCGATGCGGTGCGTATGTTGCAAGCAGATGCAGCCTTATTAGAAAAGCATTACGCCGAACATGTTGGAAAACCATTTTATGAGCCACTTGTTGAGTTCATGATGTCAGGACCAATTGTTGCGATCGTTGCATCTGGAAATCGCGTAATCGAAGGGTTCCGTTCATTGGCGGGAGCAACTGATCCAACTGTTGCTGCACCCGGAACTATCCGCGGAGATCTAGCTCGTGATCAAGGCACCAAAGTTATACAAAACCTAGTTCACGGATCAGATTCACCAGAATCTGCAGCTCGTGAAATAGCGATCTTTTTTCCAAAATAATTCATTCCCCAGATACAAAAAGCACAAGGAGTAGAGATGTCACAAGGAAGCAGAATGTCATTCATCGGCCGCGATATGGCCGTTGACCTAGGCACAGCGAACACGCTTGTTTATGTTCGTGGACGTGGCATTGTTTTGAACGAGCCATCAGTAGTAGCTGTTAATCAAGACACCGGTGGAATCTTGGCCGTTGGTATTGAAGCGAAGAAGATGATCGGTCGTACTCCTGGCAACATTGTTGCAATCCGTCCGCTCAAGGATGGTGTTATCGCTGACTTTGATACAACAGAGCGCATGTTGCGTTACTTCATTCAAAAGGTTCACCGTCGTCGTTACTTGGCTAAGCCTCGTATAGTTGTGTGCGTTCCTTCTGGTATCACAGGTGTTGAACAGCGCGCAGTAAAGGATGCTGGTTATGCAGCAGGAGCGCGCAAGGTTTACATCATTGAAGAGCCAATGGCAGCTGCAATCGGTGCCGGTCTTCCAATTCACGAGCCAACCGGAAACATGGTTGTAGATATCGGCGGAGGAACTACTGAAGTTGCAGTTATTTCACTTGGTGGAATCGTAACTTCACTATCTATTCGTGTAGGTGGAGATGAGCTAGATCAGTCCATTATTAACTGGGTTAAGCGTGAATTCTCCTTGCTTTTGGGTGAGCGCACTGCTGAAGAAATCAAGATGGCTATTGGATCTGCTTACCCGCTCGCTGGCGAAAATGATGCCGAAATTCGTGGTCGCGATCTAGCAACTGGTCTTCCAAAGACAATCGTTGTATCGGCTGCAGAGATTCGTAAGGCGCTAGAAGAGCCAGTGAACGCAATCATTAATGCAGTAAAGAGCACATTGGACAAGACTCCTCCAGAGCTTGCATCAGATTTGATGGACCGCGGAATTGTTCTCACCGGCGGTGGAGCCCTTCTTAAGGGTCTTGATGAGCGCCTTCGCAAAGAAACCGGAATGCCAATTCATATTGCAGAGCGTCCATTAGATGCAGTTGCTGAAGGTTCCGGAAAGTGCATCGAAGAGTTTGAAGCTCTTGAGAAGGTTCTAATCTCCGAGCCACGTCGATAAGGCCAAGCTTTAATGCGTAAGGGCGGTGAAGGTCGCGCACGTTTGTTGTTAGTGATCTTGATTGTTACTTCGCTATTTCTGATTACTTTAGATTTACGTGGCGTAAAGGTGCTGGATAGTTTTAAGCAAGGAACTCAGACAGTCCTTTCTCCATTCCAGAGCGCTGGTGCAGCGGTACTCAATCCTGTGAAGAACTTTCTATCTGATGCAAGCCAGCTTGGTCGGACTGGAAACCAAATCGAAAAACTTGAAGCTGAGAATGCCAAATTAAAAATTCAATTACTCAACCGTAAGAATGCTGATAGTCAGCTAAAGCAGTTAGAGAACATTTTAGATTTAGCAGGAACTGCGGGTTACAAGATTGTTAACGCCAAGGTGATTAGCCAAGGTTCAAGTCAGTCTTTTTCTCAGACAATCACAATTGATTCTGGAAGCAATGCTGGCATTAGAAAGAATATGACAGTGCTTTCACAGTTTGGTCTAGCTGGGGTTGTTAAAGATGTGTATCCAAACTCTGCATTGATTCAACTTGCTAGTGATTCCGCTTTCAAGGTTGGCGCGCGAATTGCTGGCACACAGCAAATTGGAATTCTTTCTGGTCGTGGAAATCGTTCAGCGAGCCTGCAATTGCTTGATAATTCAACGACAGTAAATGTCGGGGATATTCTGCTTGCCCGTGGAAGTATTGCAAATCGCCCCTTTGTTCCAGGAGTTCCATTGGGTTATGTAAGCCAAGTAGATAACTCTGCCGGCGCAGTGGCCCAAACAGCAACGATTCGCTACTACACAAATTTTGCAACCTTAGGAATCGTGGCAGTTGTTGTCAGCGGACCAACATCTGATCCAGGTGACTCTTTGGTTCCAAAAAAGCCTCAAGTCACACCCGTACCTACAGTTACCGTCACTGTTACTCCATCACCTACTGCAAATAACTAATTGCGATGTTTACTCGTCAAATTTCGGTTGCAACACCAATATTCCTGCTGATCTTTTTAATCCAAGAAGCGGTAGTTTCGCAGTTCCGTTTGCCTGGTGGGGGATTTTCGATTTTGTTGATCTTCGCCTTAACGTGGGCAGTTTTAAGTCAACCTGAAGTTGCTGCCGTAATTGGCTTTTCATCAGGAATCCTTATGGATCTCTCTCAGAGTGCAAGTGGACCTTTTGGTCAATGGACTTTGATTATGTTGCTGGCAGGTTATGCAATTTCATATATCGGATATGGTGATGACAACATTCATGCCAACGCAATCGGAATTGTTTTCTTTGTGGTTATCGCCAACTTTTGTGTTGAAATCGCATACTTAATTACTGGTGCATTACTTGGAGTGTCCATAGGTTCAATTGGCCAGATATTAATTACTTTGTTTGGAATGAGCATGTGGGCGATGTTGGTGTCGCCAATCGTTCTTCCTATGTTTACACGTTTACATGTCTTGATTTTTGATTCGCGGTCAGCGCTGTGAACAGCAGATCCCGCCTAGCCTTAATGGTTGTTCAGATCTTGATCGTTTCTCTGATGGCAGCACTCTTTGGTCGTCTCTTTTATTTGCAGGTGGCAGCTGGACCTAAATACAAAGAGGCAGCATTAAGCATTCAAAGCCGAGATGTTGTAGCACCAGCCAACCGAGGCTTAATTGTTGATGGCTACGGCGTGCCGTTAGCTATGAATAAAGCTGGTTTAGCGATCACTATTGATCGAATCGCTATCGATAAGCTAGAAGATAAAGGCGCTGATGTGATGCAGCGTTTAGCAAAATTACTCAACTTGCAGTACAAAGACGTTTACCGAAACACACGTTTGTGTGGAGAACTTCCAACGGGACAAAAAGCTGGATGTTGGCAAGGATCTAGGTATCAACCGATCCCAATTACAAAGTCTGCAGATCCAGATACCGCGCTACAGATTGTTGAGCGCGCAGATGATTTTCCGGGTGTAGATGCGCAGCCTGTTGCAATTCGTAATTATCCGAGCTACTTGGATGTAAACGCTGCACACCTGCTTGGTTACGTTGGACCATTGACTGAAAGTGATTTGCTAGCAGGAAATGGCAAACAGTATTTCCGAAGCGAATCAATTGGTAAATCTGGATTAGAAATTCAATACGACTCATTCTTACGTGGCGAACCTGGTATCAGAACAGTAATTGTTGATCGTAAAGAATCTATTACTCGTGAAAGTCAGAATACTGCGCCTGTAGCAGGAAACCACTTGGTTACCAGTCTTGATGTTCGCCTGCAGGCAGCTACAGAAAAGGCTCTTAAGGATGCCGTCCTTCGTGGACGCGCAAATGGATACACCTCAGATTCTGGCGCGGCAGTTGTTATGGATGTTAAAACTGGAAGAGTTTTAGCACTAGCTTCATATCCAACATATGACCCAAATTCATGGGAAAAGGGATTAACAGTTCAGCAAGCCGAAGATCTTTTTAGTGAAAAGAAATCTGTTCCAGCACTCAATCGAGCTCTGCAAGGATTGTTTGCTCCTGCTTCGACTTTTAAAGTTGTCTCACTTTTGGCAGCTGCAAATGCAGGTTATGACATCAAGGCAAGCTACAAGTGCCCATCAGAGGTCCAAGTCGGAACACGTACTTTTCGAAACTTTGATAGTAAAAACCAAGGCACAATGAATATGTTTAAAGCCATGGCGGTCTCTTGTGACACTATTTGGTATCAAATCGCCTTTGATGAATGGCTTCGGGACGGCGGGTTAAGACCTAAATCAAATCCTAATGATTACTTCTTTGAGGCCGCAAAAGCTTTCAATTTCACTCAAAGGGTTGGAATTGATCTTCCATCTGAATCAACATCTCGCCTTGCAGATCGCGATTATAAGAAGAGCTGGTACGAGCAGAATAAAGATTTTTATTGCAACTACAAAGAGCGTTCAACCAAGGCGCAGCAAACTCCCTTCTTACTTCAGTTGGCCGCAGAAAACTGCGTTGATGGAGACAAGGTCCGTGCTGGTGATGCGGTGAACTTTTCCATCGGACAAGGTGACACCGTGCTTACACCTTTGAAACTGACACAAATGTATGCAGCTATAGCAAATGGTGGAACTGTTTGGCAGATGATGGTTGCAAAAGCAGTTGTCAAAACTGATGGAACAGTCCTTAAAACATTTGTGCCTCAAAAACTAGGAACGGTAAAAGCTGCACCTTCAATCTTGTCATTCTTACGTGGATCCCTGCGCGAAGTTGTTGTTAACGGAACCGCTGCAGGAGCCTTTGCTGGATTCCCAGTTGAAATTAGTGGAAAGACTGGAACAGCCGAAGTCTTTGGTCGAAATCCAAATGGCTCTCTTAAGGATGATACTTCTTGGTTTGCATCGTATGCACCAAGTAAGAACCCACGCTATGCCGTTGTGATGATGGTTGGACAAGGTGGTTTCGGTTCCTCAACATCTGGTGTTGGTGTCAGACGGATTTACGAATCACTCTTTGGCGTAGTCGGTAGCAAAGTGGTTCCTGGCGCGGCGTTATTCCCAGAAGGCAAACCTCCGACTCAATTGCCTAAGATTTCACCAGCTACAAAACCAAAGGAGGCGAGCAAGTGAGTCAGATTCACGCACGCCAAAGGTTGTATCGACGTAGCCGTCAATCATTGTTTAATGGTTGGGATCCAGTTTTAACCGCTGCCGTAGCTTTGTTATTGATTATCGGAACTTTTTTAGTGTGGTCAGCTACCCGTGATTGGTATATCCGCAATGGTCTAGATGGGCAGTATTACTTAAAGCGCCACACCATTAACATCTTGATTGGTGGCTTATTGGCTTACGGAACCACTGTCATTGATTACCGATTACTGAGGGCGTACACACCTTTGTTATGGGGAGCCGGAGTACTTGGTTTAGTTATTGTTTTGATACCGGGTTTAGGTGCTGAAATTAACGGTGCGCGGGCATGGATCGCACTACCTGGTGGTTTTCAGATTCAACCTGCAGAGCTGGCAAAGATTGCAATCATCATTGGTATGGCGATGGTTTTGTCTGAAAGAGGACATGACAGTAATGAGCCAACTAGTAAGGATGTTCTACAAGCTTTAGCAATCGCTGCGATCCCAGTTCTGCTGATAATTGTTCAGCCTGATATGGGAACAGTTTTAATTATCTCAGCCGCGGTTGTAACGATTATCGCAGTCTCAGGCGCTCCTGCCCGATGGGTAGTTGGTTTATTACTTCTTGCAGTTTTAGGTGGATTTGGTGCAGTTCAAGCTGGAGTAGTCAGTGAGTACCAAGTAAAGCGATTGCAAACTTTTGTTGACCCTAACGCAGATACTCAAGGTGCTGGATATCAATTGCGACAGGCACGCATCACTGTAGGTTCAGGTGGCTTGCTCGGAACTGGCTTGTTTAACGGCCCACAAACAAGTGGCAGATTTGTTCCAGAACAGCAGACTGACTTTATTTTCACAGTAGCTGGCGAAGAACTTGGTTTTCTTGGTAGCGGGTTAATTTTAATTTTGTATCTCATAGTATTGATGCGGGCATTTTCGATCGCTCGGCGAACATCAGATCCCTTTGGGCGATTAGTGTGCACCGGCGTTATTGCTTGGTTTGCATTTCAGATATTTGAAAACATAGGGATGACCTTGGGGCTAATGCCCATGACAGGAGTTCCACTGCCATTTATTTCCTACGGTGGATCTTCGATGTTTGCCACTTTGATTGGCTTTGGCCTTTTGCAGAACGTTCACGCTCGTTTACGCGGGTAAATAGGCAAATCAGCCCTGCTCTGCCATAATTAGGGCACCAGTTCAGCGCGGCTCGCGATCAATCGCGATACCAGCCCAGCGCGAACGGTACGGAAAACCCAACAGGATTTTTTAAGAAGATAGCTCCGCAAGGGGCATAAAGGATTTGGTGCCATGGCGATTGAGCCTAAAACACCGCGCAAGCGTGCGGTTAAGAAAGCATCGGCAAAAGCTGATGCTCCAGTTACTGAAGTGACTGAAGAGAAAAAGACAACTCGTAAGAAGGCCGCAGCTATTCCGGTCCCTATTTTTCAAGCAGCACCTGAAAAGCCTGCTGCCAAGAAAGAAAGCGCAACTAAGCCAGCGAAGAAAGCTGCTGTAAAGAAAGAAAGCGCTGAACCAAAAGAGGTTACAGAAAAAACTGCATCCTCTGAAGGTGGAGTATCTGATTCTGAAGAACGCGGTAATCGCAATCGCCGTCGCCGTCGCGGGGGCCGTGGTCGTCGTAAGCCCGGTTCTACTGATGCAACCAATACTGAAAATTCTGATGAAGAAACAAGTGAAGAAAGCGGCGAAGAGGATTCAACTGAAGGTGCAACTTCTACTCGTCGCCGTCGTCGCCGTCGTGCAACTGGCGAAGGTGTAACACCAGGGGAGACCATCGAAGAAGACGGTGTTATCACTGTTGTTAAGGTTCGCGAAAAGCGTGAACGACCAGAGCGTCCAGCACGCACTGAACGTACTGACCGCAATGATCGCAACAACCGTAACCGTCGCGATCGCAATGATCGCTATGACCGTAACGACCGTGGTGGACGCAGCGAATACCGCGAGCCATACCGCAAGCGTGGAACAATTATTACTGATGGAGAATTCCTAGCTCGTCGCGAAAATGTTGATCGCGAGATGCTTGTTCGCCAGATTGCAGATCGCACACAGATCGCCGTTATTGAAGATGGCGTCATGGTTGAGCACTACGTTAACCGCAATAGCAATGTTTCCTACGTCGGAAACGTTTACCTAGGTCGCGTGCAAAATGTTCTTCCTTCCATGGAGGCAGCATTCGTTGATATCGGTAAGGGTCGTAACGCTGTTTTATACGCGGGTGAAGTTAATTGGGATGCTGCAGGTATCTCTGAATCACAACCACGCAAGATTGAAACCGTATTAAAGACTGGCCAGCCAGTATTAGTTCAAGTAACTAAGGATCCAATTGGCCAAAAAGGTGCACGTCTAACTAGCCAAATTTCATTACCTGGCCGCCACGTTGTCTTTGTTCCAGGTGGCGGAATGTCTGGAATTTCAAAGCGACTTCCTGAAGAAGAGCGCACACGCTTGAAGTCGATTCTAAAGAACTTAATCCCTGAAGAATCTGGCGTCATTGTTCGCACAGCAGCAGAAGGTGTCAGCGAAGAAGATCTCACCAATGATGTCGCACGTTTAAAGGCTCAATGGGAAGACATCTATGCAAAGAGCCAGAATCCAAATTTCCATGCTCCTGCTGCTTTGTATCAAGAGCCAGATCTTGCTGTTCGAGTTATCCGCGATATCTTCAATGAAGATTTCCGCAAGCTAACAGTTCAGGGTGCAACTGCTTGGGATGAAGTCACAAGCTACTTAGGATTTATTGCACCAGAGTTAACACAGAAAATTGAGAAGTACACCGGAACTGGCGATCTCTTTGCTGACTTCCGCGTTGAAGAGCAACTTGCAAAGGCATTTGATCGCAAGGTGTATCTACCTTCTGGTGGATCACTTGTTATCGACCGCACAGAGGCAATGGTTGTTATCGACGTTAACACCGGTAAGTTCATCGGTAAGGGTGGAAACCTTGAAGAGACAGTTACTAAAAACAACTTAGAAGCTGCAGAAGAAATTGCACGTCAACTACGTCTTCGTGACTTAGGTGGAATCGTTGTTATCGACTTCATCGATATGATTCTTGAATCAAACCGTGAAGCGGTATTGCGTCGCCTAGTAGAATGTCTAGGACGCGATCGCACTAAGCACCAGGTTGCCGAAGTTACATCTCTTGGATTAGTTCAGATGACACGTAAGCGTGTAGGCCAAGGATTAATCGAAGCCTTCTCAACTACCTGTGATTCATGTAGCGGACGCGGAATTCATATTCACATGGAGCCTGTAAAGATGAAGGCACCAATGCCTCAGCTAGATACTCCTTCATCACAGCATGAAGATGCTGATGAAAAGGATGCGACTGAGCACGAGTACCACGAGACCCTTAACGAAAGCCCTTCAGAAGAAGCAGCTGAGCCAAAGGTCGAAGTTAAGGCCGGTGGGCGAAAGCGCCGCCGCGCATCATCTTCAGGAATTATCACCGCCTAATAAGACCCCGATTTGAGCATGAGCGCTCAAATGGGTACCCTTACCCCTCAACCTAAAGTTCGGAGAACTACGCACGTGGCAAATATCAAGTCTCAGATCAAGCGCATCAAGACCAACGAGAAGGCTCGCCTTCGCAACAAGTCTGTGAGCTCATCTATCAAGACCGCCGTCCGTAAGTTCCGCGATGCTGTCGCTGCAGGCGATTCAGCTGCGATCACAACAGAACTCCGCGCTGCATCAAAGTCACTAGATGTTGCAGTACAAAAGGGTGTTCTTCACAAGAACTCAGCAGCAAACAAGAAGTCTTCAATGGCTAAGGCAGCTGCCAAAGCCGGCGCACGTTAATCCTCTTACTAATTTAAAGCGAGGCTAGGTTCATGCCTGCAATTTCACTTGCTAAGGCTCCGCAACCAGCAGCAACCAATCCGGCGCAGATTCGTAATTTCTGCATCATTGCCCACATTGATCACGGTAAATCAACTCTTGCCGATCGTATGTTGGGAATCACCGAAGTTGTAGAAGCTCGCAATATGCGCGCACAGTATCTAGATCGTATGGATATCGAACGTGAACGCGGAATCACCATTAAATCCCAAGCAGTTCGTTTGCCATGGCGATCATCGCTGGATGGTCAGGAATACATCTTGAACATGATCGATACTCCAGGACACGTTGACTTTACTTACGAAGTATCGCGCTCGCTAGCTGCATGTGAAGGTGCGGTTTTACTCGTTGACTGCGCGCAAGGAATTGAAGCCCAAACTCTTGCAAACCTTTATCTTGCAATGGAAAACAATCTAACGATTATTCCAGTGCTCAATAAAATCGATCTACCTAACGCACAACCTGAAAAGTTTGCTGCAGAGCTTGCAAAGTTAATTGGCTGCCAACCTGAAGATTGCTTACGTGTATCAGGCAAAACTGGTGATGGGGTTGCAGAGTTATTGGACCAAATTGTTGCCCAGATACCAGCACCTGTAGGGGATGCAAATGCTCCTGCACGCGCTTTGATCTTTGACTCTGTCTATGACTCATACCGCGGCGTAGTTACTTATGTACGCGTTGTTGATGGACATTTATCTCCACGTGAGCAGATTCAAATGTTTTCAACTGGTGTTCGCCACGAAGCTCTAGAAGTTGGCGTAATTTCTCCGGAACCAATTGCAGGTAAGGGCCTTGGCGTAGGCGAGGTAGGTTATTTAATTACAGGCGTAAAAGATGTTCGACAATCACGTGTTGGTGACACAATTACTACTTATAACAACCCAACCAAGACCGCGCTTTCTGGCTACAAAGATCCAAAGCCAATGGTGTTCTCTGGTTTGTTCCCTTTAGATGGCGCTGATTTTCCTATCCTTCGTGAAGCGCTGGATAAGTTGCAACTCAACGATGCCGCACTTGTTTATGAGCCAGAAAGCTCTGCAGCCCTTGGTTTTGGTTTCCGTTGCGGCTTCCTAGGCTTACTTCACATGGAAATCGTGCGCGAGCGTCTTGAGCGCGAGCACAAACTAAACCTTATTTCTACCGCACCAAATGTTGTGTATAACGTCAACATGGAAGATGGCAAAGAAGTTCGCGTTACCAATCCTTCTGAATTCCCAGATGGCAAAGTCGCCGCAGTATTTGAGCCAATTGTTAAATCAACCATCCTGGCACCATCTGAATTCATCGGAACAATCATGGAGCTATGCCAGGATCGACGCGGAATCCTGCTGGGAATGGATTACATCTCTGAAGATCGGGTAGAAATTCGCTATGAGTTGCCGCTAGCTGAAATTGTTTTCGACTTCTTTGATCAATTGAAGAGCCGCACTAAAGGTTATGCATCTTTGGATTATGAAGAAAAGGGCGATGCCGAAGGAAACCTGGTCAAGGTTGATATCTTGTTGCAAGGTGAAGCTGTTGATGCATTTAGCGCAATCGTTCACCGTGACAAGGCTTACGCATATGGTGTGATGATGACCGGAAAACTACGCGAACTAATTCCGCGTCAGCAGTTTGAGGTACCGATTCAGGCAGCTATTGGTGCTCGCATCATTGCCCGCGAGAGTATCCGCGCGATCCGTAAAGATGTTTTGGCTAAGTGTTACGGTGGAGATATTTCTCGTAAGCGCAAGCTTCTGGAAAAGCAAAAAGAAGGTAAGAAGCGCATGAAGATGGTGGGACGAGTAGAAGTTCCACAAGAAGCTTTCGTTGCAGCTCTTGCGACAGATGCCGATATCGAACAGATTAAGGCTGCTCGCAAAGCAGGGCAATAATGCTTTCTTTTTACGTCCACATCCCGTATTGCATTAAGCGGTGCGGCTACTGCGACTTCAACACATACACACCATCAGAGCTACAGGATGGTGCAACTCTTGAAATCGTGAGCAATGATTACATCGATGCAGTGCTGCGTGAATTAGATGCCGCACCTAAAGATGTTGTTCCAACTATCTTTTTTGGTGGCGGAACTCCTTCGCTACTACCCGCCCATGATCTAGGCCGAGTTATCGCTGCTATCAAGGCACGCAATGGCCTGACTGCAGATTGTGAAATCACACTAGAGGCTAATCCAGATTCAGTGACAGCTGAAAAGCTAGCAGAGTACCTACAGGTTGGATTCAATCGAATTTCATTTGGAATGCAATCGGCAAAGCCGCATGTATTGGCAGCCCTTGATCGGACCCACAACCCAGCCAATGTTGAAAAAGCAATCACAATGGCACGTGCTGCAGGTTTTCAATCAATTAGCGTTGATCTGATTTACGGAACTCCAGGTGAAAGTTTGCAAGATTGGCAGGAAACCGTTAAAGCTGCGCTGTCATTGGACATCGACCACATCAGTGCGTATGCATTAATTGTTGAAACGGGAACAAAGCTTGCGGCGCAAATTAAGCGTGGAGATCTAATAATGCCCAACGATGATTTGATGGCAGATATGTACCTGTTGGTCGATCAAATGTGCGAAGCCAACGGTCTTACTTGGTACGAACTTTCTAATTGGTCAAAGCCCGGACACCAATGCCGACACAACATTGCTTACTGGGAAAACAAGAATTGGTGGGGATTAGGGCCTGGCGCACATTCACATATTGATGCGCGACGTTTCTGGAATGTGAAGCATCCAACTACCTATAAGCAAAAAGTTTTTGCGGGAGAATCACCAGTATTAGAAAGTGAACAACTCTCTGCCGAACAGATCAAAGATGAATCAATTCTGCTCGGAATTCGAATGCGGGATGGTCTTAAGTTAGAGCTATTAGAACCTCTTAAAATGGAGGTATTGGCGGTGTATCGCGAAAACGGCTTCGTCGAACTGCGTGATGATCGTGTTGTCTTGAGCCCTGCGGGGCGCTTGATCGCAGATCGAATCGTGCGAGAAATAACTATCTAGTACTCTTAGAGCAAATGTCATCACGTCGTCTTGAAATCCTCCGCGCAATTGTCGATGAGTACGTTGCGACCCAAGAACCTGTCGGCTCAAAATCTATCGCCGATCGCCATGGTCTAGGAATTTCACCTGCCACGATTCGAAATGAAATGGCTGTGCTTGAAGATGAAGGTCTGATTATTCAGCCTCATACAAGTGCAGGACGTATTCCTACAGATTTAGGCTACCGAGTATTTGTGGACAAGCTTGCAACTGTTAAGCCACTGTCAGGTGCCGAACGTCGTGCAATCGAAACATTTCTTGAAGGTTCAAACGACTTAGAGGAATTACTAAAAAAATCTGCGAAGTTATTGGCAGACATTACAAAGCAGGTTGCTGTTGTTACATATCCCGTAATTGGAGAGCAGCCAAGTCGTGACAAGATGGCTATCTCTGGCACCGCCCACCTAGCGCGCTCTGGTGACAATATTGGCTTAATGCTTTCACCAATTCTTGAAGCACTTGAAGAGCAGGTTGTTTTGTTAAGTTTACTCAATGAGGTTCATCCAACTGTTCATGTTCGAATCGGTAGCGAGCAGACTGAAACAAATCTGCAAGCAACCTCGTTGGTTACTGTTGGTTACGGCATGGAGTCGGCACAAATTGGTGCAGTCGGTGTCTTAGGGCCAACCCGAATGGATTACGCGGGCTCGATTGCAGCAGTTGATGCAGTTGCTCGCTACGTTGGCCGTTTCATTAATGAAGGTGCATAAATGGCTGATCATTACGAAACTTTAGGTGTTACCAAGGGTGCAAGCGCCGATGAAATTAAAAAGGCTTATCGCAAATTGGCACGTGAACTACACCCAGATGTGAACCCTGATCCTCATACTCAAGAGAAGTTTAAAGAAGTCACCGAGGCTTACGATGTTTTAGGCGATCCACAAAAGCGTCAAAGCTATGACATGGGCGGCAGCGGTTTTGGTGGCGCAAACTTTGGTGGCGGATTCAGCGACATCATGGATGCATTCTTTGGTGGCGGTGGTTCTCGCGGTCCACGACCTAGAACACGTGCAGGTCAAGATTCACTGATTCGTATTCAAGTAGATCTCAATGAAGCCTGCTTTGGAACAGAACGCGAAATCACCGTTGATTCAGCTGTTGTTTGTCCTAAGTGCGCAGGTACTGGATGCCAAGATGGCGACCATCCAGAAATGTGTTTGGTATGTAAAGGACGTGGTGAAACTCAACAAGTAGTGCGTTCTGTTATTGGTCAGGTAATGACTTCACGCCCATGTAATACATGTAATGGCTACGGAAGCGTCATTAAGAGTCCTTGTCGTGAATGCGCCGGTGAAGGTCGAGTTCGTAGCCGTCAAACAATTGATGTAAAGATTCCAGCCGGAGTAGAAACTGGAAACAGAATTCAGATGTCTGGTCGCGGTGAAGTTGGTGCTGGAGGAGGACCTGCCGGAGATCTCTACGTAGAAATCGTTGAAGAACGCCATGAATATTTGGTACGCGACGGTGACACGCTGCACATGCAGCTAGATATCAGCATGGTTGCCGCATCACTTGGCACAACAGTGACCGTTGAATCACTTGATGGTCCAGTTGATGTCAACATAAAGGCGGGAACCCAGAGCGGAACACCTGTTGTTATTAAGGGCAAGGGAATGACCCGTTTGCGTCGTGGTGATCGTGGTGATCTAATTGTGCACATTGAAGTTAATACCCCAACAAAGCTGAGCAAAGAAGAAGAATTGTTGCTCCGTAAATTTGCTGAAATTCGCGGTGAAAAATCTAGCGATGCGCACGTGAAGAGCCAAGACGGTTCAATTTTTGGCAAGATCAAGGGAGTGTTTAACAAGTAATGTTCACACTCTTTTTTGTAGAGGATTTGCCAACGACGGTGGGCGCACATTACGAATTCAGTAATGAGGATGCCAACCATGCGATTCGAGTTTTGCGAATGCAAGCATGCGCCGAATTCATGCTCAGCGATGGCAATGGTGCATGGTCACAAGTAAAAGCTGTTGAAGTTTCTAAGAAATCTATGCAAGTGCAAGTAATCGATTCTGGTTATCAAGAAGCACTAGCGACAACGATCACCGTTGTACAAGCACTTCCAAAAGGTGATCGCGCAAAAGAGGCAATTGAACTGCTCACTGAATCAGGCGTTGATCGAATTGTCCCTTGGGTAGCTAGTCGCAGTATTGGCAAAGGCGCCGATAAATTTGCAATCACAGCCCGTGAAGCAAGCAAACAGTCTCGTCGATTCAGAATCCCAGAAGTTACAGATATTGCAACAACAGCGCAAATCTGCGAAGCGATTAAGTTAAGCGATCTAGCAATTGTTTTTCACGAGAGCGCTACCCAGAAACTGTCGGATCAAATTTCTTCACACAATGTTCAAAACCTTTTGATTATCATCGGACCCGAAGGTGGAATAACAGATGAAGAGCTTGCAGCTTTTCAAGGCGCAGGCGCAAAGGTTGCATTAATGGGTAGACCTATTTTGCGTTCGGCGCACGCTGGTATCGCAGCGGTTTCAGCGGTTTCAGCTCTTTTGAAGGTATGGTAAATACGTGGCTTTAGATCCCAACTGCATCTTCTGTAAGATTATTGAAGGTGAAATCCCCGCTGACATTGTGATGCGAAACGAAAACGTTGTCGCATTTAATGATCTGAATCCTCAAGCGCCAACCCATGTTTTGTTGATCCCAACTTTGCACACTGAAAACGCTGCGGGGGTTGCCCGCAACAGCGCGACCATCACCGCCGACCTTTTCTTGGCTGCAGATCAGATCGCCAAAGAACGTGGTCTAAACGGCTACCGAACTGTCTTTAACACTGGCGAGGACGCTGGCCAATCAGTTTTCCACGCTCACCTGCATCTATTGGGCGGGCGCCCGATGGCATGGCCACCCGGTTAAAGATAGATTTACCCACAAATGGAGCGAACGCTAATCACCGTACCTACCGCCATTCCCATGGTTGCTGTCGTTGG
>JBIIZP010000069.1:0-5255 GCA_044346215.1 Candidatus Planktophila sp. | reverse complement strand
CCAACAACAGCTGTTGGTAATTTGCAGGCTGTCACGCTTTGGAAGGTCACCGCTGCAGGCGTGCTTGTTGCCACAAATACTTTGCCGACAAGTTCAGTTGTGTTCCCAACAGCTATCTCTGTGGATCAAAATGGTGCTTCCCTTATTGGAATCATTGGAACCGAGAAAGGCAGCGCTGGATTCTTTGTGAACGCCGATAAAGCTGGATTATTTGGCAAACTTTTGCAGATTGGTTCCGCGTCCACTACCGCAGATGCAGTTGTCCGTCACACAGATGGAAGCTTTACCGTGGTTGGTTCAAGCAGTGAAACCCTGGCTGGTAAGAAAGTTGCCGGTATAACAGATGGCTTTTTGATCAAAATTTCAAAGGCGTTGAAAATTACTAGTGTTGTTCGAAGTTCAGCGGTCAAAGGAAAGAGAATCTGGAATAGCGCAACATCTACATTGTTATTGGGCGGCGAAGTTGTTGCTGCTGGAAAAACAGAAACTGCAATAACGAAATTTACATCCTCCTTTGCACCTACTTGGACCTATCGTTTTCCTTCTACCGGTCCGGCGATAACGGTTGGTTCGACGTATGCGGCATTTATCTCTACAGGTGCAACGGCTCAACTCAACTGGAAGCCAAAGGTTGCGACACCATTACTTTTGACATTTAATGCAAAAGGCACGGTTGTAGCAGCTGATAGCGGGCCAGTAGGGCAGAAAGAACTCCTAGGAGCCATGCTTTCAAAGGAGTTAGGGCTTTTAGTGGTCACATCAAGCGCAGATACGGTTTCGATTTTTACCCTCATTCCGCGGTAACCTAAACCCCCGCACACACAGTGCGTACATTAGAAATGAGAGCGTGACATATGGGTTCCGTAATTAAGAAGCGACGCAAGCGCATGGCGAAGAAGAAGCACAAGAAGCTTCTGAAGAAGACTCGCATTCAGCGCCGTAACGCTAAGTAATAAATTACGGTTTAAGAAGTGCAAGCTTTCCATTAATTGTGGCAAGCACATATTTAACTTTGTTTACAGTCACCCAAGCGCTCTGAGTAGGTTCAGGGCCTTGGGTGCTGCTAACTAAGCGGATTGCAGATTGGCCAAGATCTCTCTTGCTTGTATCTAAAGCACACAATCTTTCTTGGCAGTTAAAAATAATTGTTTTTCCATCCGTAGCCAGATACTTATCTGGGGTTCCAAAGTTTTCAGTAGTCAACCTATAAATTTTTGTGGAATCTTTTAGCCAGCTCCAACGGATTTGATCGGGCTTTGGTGCAGAAGCAGCTGATGCTGCCAACCAGGTTGCAAAAATACCTGTAGAAGTTCTGGCTAGCGCAACATCAAAGCCAAAAATTAAAGCCTCTTCAGTTGAAACATCCAACGTCTGATACTGCCAGGCGGTTGGATCAATCGAAGTTCGAGTTGCAACTCGAATAGCACCTGATGTCATTTCTTTCTTCTGATTCATAGAAATAATAGAGTCATAAGCAATATATGTTGTTCTGCCATCAAATAGCGCCTGAATGTGAAAGCCAACATCTCCAGTTGTTCGGCCATCAGTCTTGCGATCACCATCTACGAGTTCATAGCGCCAAGGCGAGCCCCTAGTTTTAACTGCACCTAGCAAAACACCCTGCGACTCATCACGGTAGAAGACTTGGACAGCACTTGCCGATGCAACACAAGCGTTAGCAACGCTGACATCACTAGATGTTCGGACTCGAATTGGGTCTTGATAATCATTTACCGAAGGACCATTTCCATCAACAGTTTCGAAAGTAAAGCTATTGCCGTTAAATGTTGCGTATCGAAGATCTTTTTCAGTGGCATCAGTATAAAAAATGTGCAAAGTCTGCGTTGTACCACTGCCATTGACGCACAAACTTATTGCTCCTGAAAGATTATGAGTTGTTCGACCTCGGGTACCACCCGCACCATCAATAGTTACCTTTTTCCAACTCTTGCCATCAAATGTCGCAAGCTTTAAGTATCCGCTTTTGGTATCTGTGTATGCGATTGCCGGTTTTCCGTTAAAGGTAGTACTTGCGACGGTTTTTCCATCGGCAGAGCTATCAAGAACTGAACTCTTCCAGGCAGGCTGTGGAATTACAGCTTTTGTGATTGCTGGCTCGGAACCTCCAACTGAGTTTCTAGCCGTAACACTAAATGTATACGAGGTGCCATTCTTTAATCCAGACATAAGAACTGGACTTGATTGAGCTTTCTTTTCTGCACCAGTTTTTAGGTTCTTAACAACATATTCAGTAACTTGAGCAGTACGTAAGTTTGCTGGTGGGTCAAAAGCAATCAAAGCAGCTGCATTTGATGTGAATGCTTGTGCGTTACGTGGCGACAAGGGAAGGTCGGTAGCAACACCTGCCGGAGGCTTGTTACGCATATCTTCCATCATTGCAAGTAATAGTGGTCCTGGTTCTCTAAAAATCTCACCTGGATCAAGTCTCGGTGTCATTACAGAATCGAGGCCAGCTTTTGAAAAAGTTGCTTCATCAAGGTGTGAGGTTGATGATCCGGCTTCATATTGAGCCGGCGTATACATCTTTGGCTTAATGCCGCCATTGGCTTTAACTCCATTTGCACCTGACCACACTAAGGAAGTGGTTAATGCCACTCCAAGTTCTTTAGATGGTGTTGGAAGATCGGCTAATCGACGACCATCACTTGTCTGAAGGTAAGCATCAAAAGGGGTTGGCTGATCCAAGCTTCCTAAACCAAAGAAAGAATCGTAGGCATCATTAGAAAGAAAACCTAGACCATGACCTAGTTCGTGTAAGAAAACAGATTGCAAGTCATATTCATTACCTGATGGAGCACCGTCACCTCTGGAATTCCAAGCAGCTGCCGAATTAACTTGAATAATTATTTCTGGATTCTTTTTGTCTAAATCTTTTCCTGCCAAGGCATTTGCGAGTGCTGAGGGATACCAAAGAGATGGGTCGGGTGCACCAGAAAATGCAGAGAAGAAGCTCCCTGGACGTGCACTACCTAAAACACCCCATGAACTTGAACGCCCCCACGAAGCATCAACTGAGATAACAACTGAAGATTTAAAGTTTGCAGACCAAACATCAATCGAGGTTTGAACCTCTTTCTTCGCCCACTCTGGAAAATTGTTGTACTTGACCTGAAAATTGGATTTAACTTCGAGGTTCTTACTTCTTGTCGGAGTTGGAGTCGATGTTGAGGCTTGCGTACCTGCATAGATATGTCCCCACGTTGTTGCAGGGATTTGTTTAAAGGCCAGAGCAGGTGCAGAAGGTGCTGTTAAAAGAGCAAGAATTAATGCGCCAACAAGAGCAATAGGCCCCATTTTCCTTAAGCGCATCATGGCCACACGCTATCAGGGCTGTCAGCGTGGTTTAAGGTCAGGGGTAGGAATTACCAATTCTCTATGTGAATTAACAGGGTCGAGAGGGCGAATTAATGACCATCGTGACAATTTATGGCCGAACTGGTTGCCATCTTTGTGAAGATGCATTAAAGGTTTTAGAGTCCCTGAAAGATGAATTGAATTTTGAGATTAAAGAGATCTTGATTGATGGAAATGCAGAGTTACAAAGTTTGTATGGTGAACAAATTCCGGTTACACATATTGATGGAATTCACCACGATTATTGGCGAGTAGATCCAGAAAGATTTAGATCTTCCCTTGAAAAACATCGTCAGCGTCAATAATTTTGTAAGAATATCCTTGTTCAGCTAAGAAGCGCTGACGGTTCTGCGCAAAATCTTGATCGATGGTGTCACGTGAAATCACAGAGTAAAACTTAGCTCCGCGACCATCAGATTTTGGACGCAAGATGCGACCTAAACGTTGAGCTTCCTCTTGGCGACTACCGAATGCGCCAGAAACCTGAATTGCAATTGTTGCATCAGGTAAATCGATAGAAAAGTTAGCAACTTTAGAAACAACTAAACACTTAACTTCACCAGTTCTAAACTTATTGAAGAGAATTTCGCGTTCCTTGATTGGAGTTTCACCTTTGATTAGCGGTGCCCCTAAAACTTCGGACAACTCATCAAGTTGATCAATGTATTGACCAATGACTAACACTTGATCGTCAACATGTTTTGCCACTAGAGCTTCTACAACATCGCGCTTTGTACGTGTTGTCGCACAGTTTCGATAGCGGTTCTCAGGCTCGGCGGTTGCATAGGCTAGACGCTCAGTTTCGGTCAGATTAACTCGAACCTCAATACATTCCGCGGGTGCGATATATCCCTGGGCTTCAATCTCTTTCCACGGAACATCAAATCTTTTTGGACCGATAAGAGAGAAAACTTCACCCTCCATGCCATCTTCTCTGACCAGCGTTGCAGTCAGACCTAGCCGGCGGCGAGATTGAATATCTGCAGTAAAGCGAAAGATCGGTGCTGGAAGCAAGTGAACTTCATCGTAAATAATTAAACCCCAGTCATAAGAATCAAAGAGATCTAGGTGGGCATAAACACCGTTCTTTTTCTTTGTCATGACTTGGTAAGTAGCAATAGTTATGGGGCGAATCTCTTTCTTTGAACCTGAATACTCACCAATTTCATCCTCATTCAAGGTTGTGCGCCTTAATAACTCATCACGCCATTGACGTGCAGCGACAGTGTTGGTTACCAAGATCAACGTTGTTGCCTTGGCGTGTGCCATTGCGGCTGCTCCGACAATTGTTTTTCCTGCACCACAGGGAAGAACAACTACACCTGAGCCACCATGCCAAAATCCTTCAGCAGCTAACTCTTGATACGGACGAATCTTCCAATCCTTTTGCACCAAACTAATCTCATGTGCTTGTCCATCTACGTAGCCCGCGAAGTCTTCAGCTGGCCAACCCAAACGCAAGAGTGATTGCTTGATCTGACCGCGTTGACTTGGCAGGACGGTAATTGTTTCGGCATCGATGCGTGCGCCAAGCAATGGAGCTATTTTCTTTGCTCGAATTACTTCTTCTAGAACTGCAGTATCAGTTGTTATCAAAATCAATCCATGAACTGGATCCATTTCAAGTCGCAAACGTCCGTACCGGGACATTGTTTCGGCAACATCTATAAGAATGGAATGAGGTACTGCGTATCTTGAATACTTAATCAAGGTGTCAATAACCTGCTCTGCATCATGTCCTGCAGCACGGGCGTTCCACAATCCAAGTGGAGTCAACCGATAGGTATGGATGTGTTCGGGGGAGCGTTCTAACTCAGCAAATGGAGCGATTGCTCGACGACATTCAACTGACATTGGATGGTCGATATCGAGCAGAAGCG
>JBIIZP010000068.1:0-5367 GCA_044346215.1 Candidatus Planktophila sp. | reverse complement strand
GCAGATCTAGTCGAAGAGGCTTAACTCCTCGCTTTTCTGTTTTTAAGGTCCTGGCGCTCCGCCGTAAGCGAACACAGCCCAGTTCACGCATGTAATTCTCCTAATCGGGAAGCATTTCCTCTGCTTAATTGTTAGGGTCAGTACAGGTAAAAAAACAGGAGGCAATTGACGTGGATACAGAAAGCAAGATGAAGGACCAGATTTACAACCGCCTGCTTGAAGAGCGAATTGTTTTCTTGTCAGGTGAAGTCCGTGACGACATGGCCAATATGGTCTGTGCTCAACTACTTCTACTTTCTTCACTAGATACCAAGAAAGATATTTTCTTGTACGTCAACTCTCCAGGAGGATCTGTAACAGCTGGAATGGCGATCTACGACACTATGGAGTTGATTCCAAATGATGTTGCAACAGTTACTTTTGGAATGGCTGCATCTATGGGTCAGTTCCTTCTTACATCAGGTGCCAAGGGCAAGCGTTATGCAACAAAGAGTTCTCGTATTTTGATGCACCAACCACTGGGTGGAATTGGTGGAACAGCAATTGATATTCGTATTCAGGCAGAGCAGATGGCAATTACTAAGCAGACGCTCTCCGAATTAAACGCACTTCACACAGGCCAGACTCTAGAAAAGATTCTTGCAGACTCAGATCGCGACAATTGGTTTAACGCAGAAGATGCAAAGGATTACGGCTTTGTTGATCATGTCGTTACTTCATTGGGACAAATCACGGGAGGTAAAGCGTAATGAAAAACATTCAAGAGATTACTTCACGCTACGTTCTTCCAACTGTTGAAGAAAAGACAGCGTACGGATACAAGCGTCAAGATCCATACACAAAGCTGTTCGAAGAGCGCATTATTTTCTTAGGCCAGCCAATTGATGACACCGTTGCAAACGATGTTATGGCACAGCTTTTGACTCTGGAATCAATGGATCCTGATCGCGACATCATGATTTACATCAACTCACCTGGTGGATCATTTACGGCGCTAACAGCAATTTATGACACCATGCAGTTTGTTCGCCCAGACATCAGCACAATTTGCTTGGGTCAAGCAGCTTCTGCAGCAGCGGTAATTCTTGCTGGCGGTGCAAAGGGTAAGCGTTACGCACTAGAGCACTCACGTATTTTGATCCACCAACCTTCATCAGAGGGTGGCGGACAGGCATCGGATATTGAAATCCAAGCTCGCGAAATCGATCGAATCACGCGTCTTCAGGAAGACTTATTGTCACGACATGTAGTCAAGTCAGCTGAAGAGATTCGCAAAGATATAGAGCGAGACAAGATTCTTACAGCAACAGAAGCTGTTGAATACGGAATCATTGATCAAGTTCTTGCATCACGAAAGGCTAAGAAGTAAACACTTCTATCATTGCGTGAAACTATTTGAGCCGGGCTCCCTTTGGTCTTACAAGGGGTACCGGCTCTTTTGGTTTTCTAATGCAATTTTTGTTTTAGGTGCATCGGCTTTTCCAATCGCACTTGCAGTAACTGTTCTTGATGCAGGTGGTACAGCAAGTTCATTAGGTTTAATCCTTGGAGCACGAGTTTTATCTGGAGTTGTGTTCGCACCATTTGCGGGAGTTTGGGCGGATCGTTTACCCCGTCGAAATGTAATGATCGGTGCAGATTTATTTAGATCTGCAGTTGTTATTGCAATGGTTTTTGTCTCGGCACCATCCATGCCACATTACCTTTTAGGCCTTGCTGTTTTCCTCATGGGTGTTGGTGATGCATTTGGCGCAGCAGCCGCCGGAGCAATAATTCCAAGCCTGGTTCCTGATGAAAAACTGCCTGCTGCAAATGTTGCACGCAACATCATGACTAAAGGTTCAACAATCGTGGGTCCCGGAATTGGAGGAGCCGCAGTCTTTTTCGTAGGCGGCAGACTTACTTTTATTTTCACCGCTGTTGCTTTTGTAATTGGAACTTATTTCCTCTTTAAAATTCAGGAAGATATCAATGGCAATAAGCCAGAGCGTGAGCCGTTCTTTACAGAACTGCGTGAGGGTCTTCGCACTGTGCGCGATATCCCATGGATTGGTGCAATGATCGCTATGGCATCACTTCAACTTATGGTTGTAATCGCTGCAGAGGTTGTTCTGCTACCCGTGATAACTAGGCGAGAGTTTGATTCCAATACTCCTTTTGCATTATCAGCGGCAGCTTTTTCATTAGGCTCAATTATCTCAGCAGTTCTTTGCGTGAAGATTAAGGTCAAGCACGAAGGTTATGTTTCTATCTTTGTCTGGATGTTCATCATTATTGCGCCACTATCCTTAGCTTTTCCAATTTCAGGAACATTTGTTGTTCTTGCATATTTGTTTGCAGGATTCTCAGTTGGACCATGGGAAGCGTGGTGGTCATCTGCAGTTCAGCGGGAAGTTCCACCACATCTGCAAGGTCGAGTCTTCTCAATTGATCACATGGGATCAGCCGGTCTCATGCCAATTGGCATGGCTCTGATCGGGCCCGCAGTTGAATTATTTGGTGAGAAAGAGTTGTTGATAGGAGCATCGGTTTTCCATGTTCTCATTGGATTAGCAATCCTTCGAGTCCCTGGTGTTAAGGATATGAAGATGCCAAAGAAAGAAATCGAACCAGATTATTCTCACGGCGAACAGAAGTAAGCGTAAAAACCCCAGCGTAAATCCGCTACAGAATCTAAACTTGGGCCATGACAAGAATCGGTGAAACAAGCGATCTTCTAAAGTGTTCCTTCTGCGGCAAGACCCAGAAGCAGGTTAAGAAGCTCATCGCCGGTCCTGGCGTGTACATCTGTGATGAATGTATTGAACTCTGTAATGAAATCATTGTTGAAGAGCTCAGTGAGGCAAACTCGCTCGGCCTTTCAGAACTTCCAAAGCCACAAGCAATCTTCGAGTTTCTAGATCAATATGTCATCGGCCAAGACCGCGCAAAGAAGTCTTTATCTGTTGCGGTGTACAACCATTACAAGCGTGTACAAAGCGGTGATAGTGGACGCGAAGATTCAATTGAATTAGCTAAGTCAAACATTTTAATGCTCGGACCAACGGGTTGCGGCAAGACTCTTATGGCGCAAACTTTGGCTCGCATGCTCAATGTTCCATTTGCGATTGCAGATGCAACAGCATTAACCGAAGCAGGCTATGTTGGAGAAGATGTAGAAAACATCTTGCTCAAGTTGTTACAAGCCGCTGATTACGATGTTAAAAAAGCTGAAACCGGAATCATCTATATCGATGAGATCGATAAGGTTGCCCGCAAGTCTGAAAACCCTTCGATCACTCGCGATGTTTCAGGCGAAGGTGTTCAGCAAGCGCTTTTGAAGATTCTTGAAGGAACTGTTGCATCTGTGCCGCCACAAGGTGGACGCAAGCACCCACATCAAGAATTTATCCAAATCGATACGACAAATGTTTTGTTCATCGTCGGTGGAGCTTTTGCTGGACTTGAAAAGATCATCGAATCTCGTGTTGGCAAATCTGGTGTTGGCTTCAATGCAACTTTGCAGGATGCAGCCGATAAGAATCGTAAAGATATCTTCGCTGATGTAATGCCTGAAGACCTTTTGAAGTTTGGCATGATCCCTGAATTCATTGGTCGTCTTCCAGTACTAACTAGCGTTGAAAACCTTGATAAGCCTGCATTGATGCAGATTCTTACTGAGCCAAAGAATGCATTGGTAAAGCAATACCAACGCCTCTTTGATTTAGACCATGTTGAGCTCGAATTCGATGCTGAAGCACTAGATGCAATTGCAGATCTTGCTCAAGAACGCGGAACTGGTGCACGCGGACTTCGCGCGATCATGGAATCTGTCCTATTAACTGTTATGTATGACATTCCAAGCCGTACTGATGTCGAAAAGGTGATCATCACTAAGGAGTGCATCGCATCCGGGGGAGCGCCAACATTGATTAACCACACAGGGCCAAAACGCTCACGCGGACAAAAAGGTCAAGAGGAGAAGAGCGCATAATCTAGACTGCGCACTATGTCTTCTAGCCGTGAATTAGCCTCAACATTTTCTCCTCAGGAGATCGAGGCTCCGCTGTATCAAAAGTGGGTCGAGGCTGGATATTTCACCGCTGATGCAACTTCAAGCAAAGAAGCTTTTTCAATTGTTTTACCTCCTCCCAATGTGACAGGTGTTTTGCACATTGGTCACGCGTTGGATCAAACATTGCAAGATTGTTTGTCGCGCATGAAACGCATGCAGGGATTCGAAGTTCTTTGGCTACCCGGAATGGATCACGCGGGTATTGCGACGCAGAACGTTGTTGAAAAGCAGTTAGCCGCAACTGGTCAATCACGTCATGATCTAGGCCGTGAAGAGTTTGTGAAAAAAGTTTGGGAATGGAAAGAGGAATCTGGCGGTGCGATTCTTGAACAGATGAAGCGTCTCGGTTCATCTGTTGACTGGAGCCGTGAGCGATTCACTATGGATGAAGGTATGTCCAAGGCGGTAGTAACAATCTTCAAGCGTATGTATGACGCAGGCTTAATTTATCGAGCAGAGCGAATCATTAATTGGTGCCCTCGTTGTTTAACGGCCTTGTCAGATATCGAAGTAGAGCACAGTGATGATGCAGGTGAATTAGTTTCTATTCGCTACGGTGAAGGTGATAACGCGATCGTTGTTGCAACTACTCGTGCTGAAACAATGTTGGGTGATACGGCAGTTGCTGTTAACCCAGATGATGAGCGTTATTCACACATGATTGGAAAAACGGTAAAGGTTCCATTGATTGACCGTGAGATTCCAATTGTTGCCGATGAGCACGTTGATCCAGCATTTGGAACTGGCGCGGTAAAGGTAACTCCTGCTCACGATGTAAATGACTTTGAAATCGGCCTGCGTCACAACCTTCTAAATATCGTTATCTTGGATGCTGATGCAAAGGTAGTTAACACCAACAGCGCATTTGATGGTTTAGATCGTTTTGATGCTCGCAAGGCTGTTGTTGAAGCACTGCGTGCAGAAGGACGAATTGTTGGCGAAAAGCGTCCCTACATGCACGCCGTTGGTCACTGTTCTCGTTGCGATACAACTGTTGAACCACGTTTATCTAAGCAGTGGTTTGTAAAGGTAGAACCAATGGCAAAAGCATCAGCAGATGTGGTGCGCAGTGGTGCGGTAAAGATTGAACCTGAAGCTCTCGCTCCACGTTACTTTGAATGGGTCGACAACATGCATGACTGGTGTATTTCACGTCAGTTATGGTGGGGTCACAGAATTCCTGTTTGGTATGGACCAAATGGTGAAGTTCAAGTTGTTGGTCCCGATGAAACCGCACCTGCTGGTTGGACACAAGATTTAGATGTATTAGATACCTGGTTCTCATCTGGGCAGTGGGCGTTTTCAACATTTGG
>JBIIZP010000067.1:0-5385 GCA_044346215.1 Candidatus Planktophila sp. | reverse complement strand
TCAGACTTTTCAACGCTTACTGTTCCAACCAACACAGGTTGGCCCTTTCGGTAACGTTCAACAATATCTGCAGTTACCGATGCAAACTTTCCGATCTCAGTTTTGTAGACTAAATCTGGCGAATCAATTCGTTGTGATGGGCGGTTAGTTGGGATTGGAACTACACCTAGCCCATAAATTTGTTGGAATTCTGCGGCTTCAGTAGTTGCTGTACCTGTCATACCTGACAATTTGTCATAGAGACGGAAATAGTTTTGCAATGTAATTGTTGCAAGAGTTTGATTCTCGTCTTTAATCTCAATGCGCTCTTTGGCTTCTAGGGCTTGGTGTAATCCTTCGCTGTAACGACGACCAGCAAGCATGCGACCTGTGTGCTCATCCACGATAAGAAGTTCGCCATTCATTACGACATAATCCTTGTCGCGCTTGAATAACTCTTTTGCACGAATCGCGTTATTCAGATACCCAATCATTGGGGTATTTGCGGCTTCGTATAAGTTTCCGATCTGCAAGAGCTCTTCTACCTTAGTAACGCCTTCTTCTAGAATTCCTGAAGTTTTTTTCTTCTCATCTACTTCGTAATGAACATCGCGTTGTAGTTTTTGAACAAGATTGGCAAACTCTACGTACCACTTGGTGGCTTTATCTGCAGGTCCACTAATAATCAAAGGTGTACGAGCTTCATCGATCAAAATCGAGTCCACTTCATCTACTACTGCAAAGAAGTGATCGCGCTGCACGCACTCGTCGAGTGACCAGGCCATGTTGTCACGTAGATAATCAAATCCAAATTCGTTATTTGTTCCATATGTAATGTCTGCCGAATATGCTTCGCGGCGTTCAACAGGTGTCATATTGGCAAGAATGACGCCAACCTTTAAACCTAAGAATCTATGAACTCGACCCATCCATTCGCTATCGCGCTCTGCCAAATAATCATTTGTTGTAACAACGTGCACGCCGCGTCCAGCAAGAGCATTTAAATACGAAGGAAGCGTTGCAACTAATGTCTTACCTTCACCGGTACGCATTTCAGCGATATTGCCTCGGTGCATCGCTGCGCCACCCATGATCTGAACGTCATAGTGACGTTGCCCTAAAGTGCGTCGACCCGCTTCACGAACAACTGCGAAAGCTTCGGGCAGAAGATCATCAAGTGATTCACCATTTGCATAGCGACTTTGAAAGAGAGGTGTCTGTTCGCGTAGCTCGGAGTCTGACATCGCTGAAAAGCGAGCCTCTTCGGCATTGACCAAGGCAACGATCTTGGTGAGATCGCGAAGAATGCGTCCTTCGCCTGCACGCAAAATCTTGTCTACAAACGCTGGCATTGACCTCGCCTTTCGATGGGGGTGGAACCCGTATTCACGCCCTTATCGTAGAGGCTGGGCAACGCAGGCGGTAATCGCGGTTACTGAGCCGACTGCCTGAAAACCCTGCGAATTAACCGCTCGCGCTGCCTCACGCAGGGTCGCACCAGTTGTAACCACATCATCCACCAATATCAGCTCTCCCCTAACACGCGACCTCAAGGTGATGGCTCCTGCAAGATTTGTGGCCCGTTCCTCGCGATGCAAACCACTTTGATCTTGAACTCTTCTGGACAGTTGCAGACAATCAATCATCGGGATACCAGTTCGTTGTGAAATTTGTGACACCAGATCAACAATAAAACTTCTACCTCTGCGCCGCTGAGATGCCTTACTTGATGGAACAGGTACTAAACGATAAAAAGTGTTCTCCAGAATTGCTTTATCTAGCACGTGAGTGATCGCGTCAATGAGTAATTCATCGGCACCTTTAAGACCGGATTCCTTAGCTGCGAGGATTATCTTTGAAGCCGTTGGTGTGTAGACGAGAGCAGAATGCACAGTAAGACCATCAAATTTAGTTTTGTAATAATGAGGATGCCAACCACTTCTGCAGGCTGAACAAATACTTGGGCCTAAAACTCGGCAACCAAAACATCTGCTAGGAAAGATTAATTGTGACAGTTCGGCAAATGCACTCACGGGAGAATTTTGCTGCAATTAAATGATTACGGACACTTGAGATAAAAACTGTGGAAACTAAACTTTGAAATCCTCTGGTTGTAACGGGATAAGTCGCCGATCAATACTTTCCCATGTGTTGCGTGGAAGAGTCACTACAAAGTGTGCCCCGCAAGCAGGACGTCCCCATGCTTCGAGTTCACCATTATGCAAACGCGCATCTTCGAGTGCAATCGAGAGGCCGAGTCCAGTTCCTCCACGAGTTCGAGCCCGCGAAGGATCTGCACGCCAGAATCGATCAAAGACTCGAATGAGCGCATTTTCATCAAGCCCGATCCCGTAATCACGTACTCCCACCGCAACATCATGTTCACTAGCTACGATGCGAACATCGATCTGTATCTCTTCAGAATGGTCAATTGCGTTAGCTAACAGATTGCGAAGGATGCGCTCAACGCGTCGGATATCTGCCTTAATCATGATTGCTGGCTCCGTGGAATTGATATAAATCTGCGTCTTTCGCTCTTTAGCAACAAGTACCAAATCATCGACGCAGCGTTGTACTAATTGGACCATATCGAAATCCACAGCTTCTAAAACAGCAACCTCGGCATCAAATCTTGAGACTTCCAATAAGTCTTCAAGTAGTTTTTCAAATCGATCCAGCTGGGCCACCAATAGTTCAGCACTTCTTGCGACTACCGGGTCAAATGTTTCCTTAGTTGAATAAATCACTTCAGAGGCCATACGTAATGTCGTTAGCGGAGTGCGCAATTCATGTGAAACATCAGAAACAAATCTCTGCTGAACGCGAGATAGGTTTTCAAGCCGAGCAATCTGCTTCTCAATAGATTCAGCCATTTCGTTGAAAGCTAAGCCTAGGGTTGAAATTTCATCCTGTGACTCAACCTTTAAGCGCTTTCGGAAATCTCCGGCGGTGAATTCGGTAGCAATCATTGCTGCTTCGCGTACGGGTTTAACGACCTGCCTGACCACAAGCCAAGTGATGAGGCCAACCATGAGAAGTAAAACAAAACCTGTTAAGAACAAGGAGCGACTAATTAGTTCAAGTGTCTGCTCTTGATTGGCTAATGAAAAAATAATGTACATCTCGTACTGACCAGCATTTGGAATCTGAACTTTTTGTCCAATGGCTAAACCTTTGATTCTTGTTCCAGTCAAATAGTTCATATTGGTGTACTGATAGACCAATTCAGGGTTCTTGCGAACTCGCTCACTTAAACTCGTTGGAATTGAAGTTGGATCCAAAAGGTTTGATGCAATCTCGTAGTTGTTCTCCCTTGTATTACCTGGACTTCTGATGAACACAACCTCACGTGCATTCTCATTAGAAGTTAAAGTTGTTGCTGAACTAATAACACCATCTACAACTTCTTGTACAACAGAGTCTTTTTCACCCTGAGCTAACAAGAATCGATACTCTGCGGTGAAGATCGTCGAACGGGCTTCAACGAGTGCCGAACTTAAATTCACATCTTTAACACCTGCAGATAGCTGAGTATTCAATACAGAGCCCGTTATTCCGGTCACAACTAAGGAGAGCAAAACAGTAGAGAAAATGACCTTGATCGCAAGGGAATTACGGATACGGCTAAAGATTCGGTTCATTGCTAGGAACCGCCCATTACTCCAGCTTTGTATCCAACTCCACGCACAGTCACAACGATCTCTGGGTGTTCAGCATCATGTTCGATCTTTGAACGTAAACGTTGAACGTGCACATTTACTAAGCGAGTATCTGTTGAATGACGATAACCCCAAACTTCGCTGAGTAAAGCATCACGGGTAAATACTCGCCCAGGCTCTTTCGCAAGTGCGACTAGTAGATCAAACTCCAAACGTGTTAATGCTATCTGCTTACCTGCGCGTGTTACTTGGTGGGCTTGAACATCAATTGCCAAGTCACCAATTGTTAATAACCCTGAAACATCGGCGTTAGTTCTGCGCAAACGAGTTCTAATTCGTGCAATTAACTCTGATGGGTGGCGAAATGGCTTAACCATGTAATCATCAGCGCCAGCTTCTAAACCTTTAACGACATCTTGTGTATCGCCCTTAGCTGAAAGCATGACGATTGGAACCATAGATTCTGCGCGGATTAATCTGCAGACTTCGATTCCATCAAGACCAGGCAACATGACATCCAACAAAACTAAATCTGGAGGATTGTTACGAAAAACATCCATGACCTCATCGCCACGACTTACTAGATCCACGTCGATGCCGGCACCGGTTAAAACGATGCCGAGCATCTCTGCGAGATCTTGATCGTCATCGACGACCATGACTAAAGTCATTAGCTACCGTGCTCCCAAGAGTTCAGGTACATATCTTGTGCTGGAGTTAGTACATCAATGCGTCCACCCATACTGATCAACTTAAGTGAAGCAACTTCCTTATCAATGTATGTAGGAACTTCATGCACGCCAGGCTTCAAATTCTTTGCTTCCTTAACAAGGTATTCAGCGGTGAGAGCTTGATCTGAGAATGACATATCCATAACGGATGCTGGGTGACCCTCTGCAGCGCCTAGGTTAACCAAACGGCCTTCAGCTAGAAGAAGTAAGCGGCGCCCATCTGACAATACATATTCATCAGTTTGGTGACGCATCTTTAAGTTCTTTGACTTTGCATTCTGCTCAAGCCAGGCAACATCGATTTCGATATCGAAGTGACCTGAGTTGGCCATGATTGCGCCATCCTTCATTACTGCAAAGTGCTCGTCGCGCAATACATCGCGATTACCTGTCACGGTAATAAAGACATCTCCAACCTTTGCGGCATCCAGCATTGGCATAACGCGGAAGCCTTGCATCATTGCATCAAGTGCTTTTGTTGGATCAATTTCAGTGACAATTACATCGGCGCCCATACCCTTGGCACGCTCTGCAACACCCTTACCGCAGTAACCAAATCCAGCAACAACAACTATGCGACCTGCAAGCAAGAAGTTAGTTGCACGAAACACTGCATCAAGAGTTGATTGCCCTGTTCCATAGCGATTATCAAACATATGCTTTGTGTCTGTGTCATTTACCGCGATCATTGGAAACTGAAGCGCCCCATCTTTAGCCATTTGGTTAAGACGAATCACGCCTGTTGTTGTCTCTTCGCAACCACCAGCGATGTTTGGAATCAATTCTTTACGGGTAGTGTGCAAAGTGTTAACAAGATCGCAACCATCATCAAAAACTTGGTGTGGTTCGATATCAAGGGCTGCATTGATGTGCTTGTAGTATCCATCACGATCAACAGCGTTGCGAGCAAATACTGAAATTCCGTATTCATGAACAAGTGCAGCAGCTGTGTCATCTTGAGTTGACAGTGGGTTTGATGCACAAAGAGCAATCTCTGCTCCACCAGCTTTAAGAAC
>JBIIZP010000066.1:0-5450 GCA_044346215.1 Candidatus Planktophila sp. | reverse complement strand
CGATTCCAAGTGGCTCATAAATTGAGGGACAGATAAACAAATCTGCGGCGGTGAGCATCGCAGTTAACTGATCGTGGGGGAGCATCTCTTTGATCCACCACACATTGCTGCGGGTTGATTGAAGTTCTGCGATTAGTGTGGCAACTTCGTTACCGATTCCTTCTTCATCAGGACTTCCGGCAGCTAGAACTAAACCATATTCAGCGGGCACATCTTTCCAAGCGCGCAGTAGATGGGCCAAACCTTTTTGACGGGTAATGCGCCCAACAAAGATTGCATATGGAGAATTGATTCCAAAACTCATCAAGACAGATTGATCGTGATTTGGTGCAAATTTATTGGTGTCTACACCATTTCGAATCGTGACAACTTTTACTGGATCAATAGCTGGGTATGCCCTTAGAACATCGCCGCGCATTCCATCGCTTACCGCGATAATTGCACTTGCAGATTCATATGCAGTTTTTTCAGCCCAGGAAGATATGCGGTATCCGCCACCTAATTGCTCTGATTTCCAGGGACGTGAAGGTTCCAGAGAATGTGCGCTAACAATGTGTGGAATACCGTGTTGCAGCGCAGCAATGTGTCCTGCCATATTTGCATACCAAGTGTGCGAATGAACAACATCGACATGACCAAGATGTGTAGCCATTTCAAGATCTATCGCTAAAGCTTGGACGGCAGGATTTGCATCTGCAAAACCACTGGGCAATGAATAACCAAATGCATCATCACGGGGACCACCAAAGCAGTGAACATCGACATGAACATCATTGATTGTGCGAAGGGCTTGCGTTAACTGAAGGACGTGTACTCCAGCACCACCATAGATAGCCGGTGGCCACTCTTTGGTAACGATTCCAACCTTTAACGCGGTCATATCTTCGCAAACCTCTTCCTCGGACAAGGGTGAAAGGCTATCGTTAAGTCATGGCCAAACTGCAACTTCCGCTCAGCATCGTTCTTGCTGGTGGCGAAGGAAAGCGTTTAATGCCGCTTACAGCAGATCGCGCTAAGCCCGCAGTTCCATTTGGTGGCTCATATCGTTTAGTTGATTTTGTTTTATCTAATCTGGCAAATGCCAACATGCTCAAAGTTGCAGTATTGACACAGTACAAGTCACATTCACTCGACCGCCACATAACGACAACCTGGCGCATGTCATCACTTCTTGGAAATTACATCACTCCAGTTCCAGCTCAGCAACGACTTGGGCCACGTTGGTATACCGGCAGTGCTGATGCAATTTTGCAAAACTTCAATTTAATTCATGATGAAGACCCAAAGCATGTTTTGGTGTTTGGTGCTGATCACGTGTATCGCATGGATCCAATGCAGATGTTCCAACAGCATGTTGAATCTGGTGCTGGCGTAACGGTTGCAGCGATTCGCATGCCGCGAAATGAAGCACATGATTTTGGGGTAATCGAGTTAGCCGAAGACGGAATTACCATTAAAGCCTTCCATGAAAAGCCAGCTAATCCACCATCGATGCCTGGCCATCCTGAACTATCACTTGTATCTATGGGTAATTACATTTTCAAGCGCGATGTGATGGAAGAGGCATTGATTTTAGATTCTGAAGATATTGAATCTCGACATGACTTAGGCGGAAACATTATTCCTTACCTCACTTCACAAGGTCAGGCCATGGTCTATGACTTTGCAAATAATGTTGTGCCAGGTGAAACCGAACGCGACAAGGGATACTGGCGCGATGTAGGTTCAATTGACGCTTATTACGACGCGCATATGGATCTTGTATCTGTTCACCCAATTTTTAATCTCTACAACCGCGAGTGGCCATTGCTCACAAATCCACCTTCATTGCCACCTGCAAAGTTCAGCGAAGGTGGTTCGGCGCATGATTCGATTGTTGGAGCGGGTTCGATTGTCGCTGGCGGAATCCTTCATGGATCGGTTGTTTCCTACGATGTTTCAGTTGGAAAAGCAGCAATCGTAGAAGGCACAGTCTTGATGCCTAATGTGCGCATTGGTGAGAAAGCAATTATCCGTAAGGCTATTTTGGATAAGAGCGTAGTCGTTGATCCAGGTGCACAAATCGGAGTAGATCTAGATCGTGATCGCCAGCGCTTTACAGTTAGTGATGGCGGAATCGTAATTGTTGGTAAAGGTGTACGCGTTACCATCTAAGAAAAGCTGGCTAGCGCTGCCCTGGCGCACGAATTCATCTGCGTTAAGTTGCCTTTTGGTCACGAGGCACGGCTAGACTGTGCCAGTCAGCGTTGACCACAGGTGGTGGAAAGTATTTGAGCCACACAATCAAACAATAAAATTGTTGGAGTAAATAATGCGTATTGGTGTCCTCACTGGCGGCGGAGATTGCCCTGGTCTTAACGCGGTTATCCGCGCTGTAGTTCGTAAAGGTGTTAAAGAATACGGTCACGAGTTTGTAGGTTTCCGTGACGGTTGGAAGGGACCTCTAGAAGGCCTAACAATGCCTTTGAATATTGAAGTTACGCGCGGCATTTTGCCTCGCGGTGGAACCATCCTTGGTTCATCACGTACCAACCCTTTCAAGATCGAGGGCGGCGTAGAAAAGATTAAGGAAAACCTTGAGAAGGCTGGCATCGATGCATTGATCGCAATTGGTGGAGAAGACACTCTTGGTGTTGCGACAAAGCTCGACGCGCTTGGCGTCAAGGTTATTGGTGTTCCAAAGACAATTGATAACGATCTAAACAATACTGATTACACATTTGGTTTTGATACCTCTGTAAACATTGCAGTTGAAGCAATTGACCGTCTGCACACAACTGCAGAATCACATCATCGTGCGTTGATCGTTGAAGTTATGGGCCGTCATGCAGGTTGGATTGCTCTACATTCTGGCCTTGCAGGTGGCGCAACTTGTATTTTGATCCCAGAGCAAAAGTTTTCTGTTGAAAAAGTTTGTGAATGGGTCGAATCACGCTTTAAGTCTCACTATGCACCAATCATCGTTATTGCCGAAGGTGCAATTCCACAAGATGGCGACATGGTTGTAAAGGATCAGACCAAGGATTCTTTTGGCCATGTAAAGCTCTCGGGTATTGGTGATTGGCTAGCAGGTCAGATTGAGGAGAGAACAGGCAAGGAAGCTCGTACATCTGTATTGGGTCACATCCAACGTGGTGGAACTCCAACAGCATTTGATCGTGTTCTTGCTACCCGCTTTGGTCTACATGCGATCACTGCAGCTCACGAAGGTGACTGGGGCAAGATGGTTGCTCTACACGGCACAAATATCGCTCGTGTTCCGTTGGCATCTGCGACTGAAAAGCTAAAGACCGTACCTTTGGAGCTATACAAGGAATCAGAGATCTTCTTCGGATAATTGCCCCGCGCAATCATCTTTGAACTCTCTACACTTCTCCAATGAACTCGAATTCGAGCACAAAGTTAGACACTCTGTTCACACCTGGCCTCGTTGCTGCTCAGCAACCAACATGGCCAGGTGGACCAGATGGTGCACAAGTTAAGGCTGCGGTTGCAGAGCTCAAAGCGTTGCCACCGCTTGTCTTTGCTGGTGAATGTGATGATCTTAAAGCTCGAATCGCGCTAGCTGCAGAGGGCAAAGCATTTTGGTTACAAGGTGGCGATTGCGCGGAAACTTTTGTATCAGCAACCGCGGATTCAATTCGAAATCGTATTAAAACAATTCTTCAAATGGCTGCAGTTTTGCAGTACTACTCAAGCCTTCCGGTAATCAAGGTTGGCCGCATGGCGGGGCAGTTTGCTAAGCCACGATCAAGTGAGCTTGAAACTCGTGGAGATGTAACACTTCCCGCATACCGCGGAGATGCTGTCAATGACATTGAGTTTAACGAAAAAGCTCGTACGCCAGATCCAATGCGTTTGGTCCGCGTTTACAACACATCTGCGGCAACACTCAACTTGGTTCGTGCATTTACGCAAGGCGGTTTTGCAGATCTTCGCCAGGTGCATGAATGGAACAAAGGCTTCATTCGCGACTCAAGGGTTGGCGATCGCTACGAAAAGATGGCCGATGAAATTGGTCGAGCGTTAGCTTTCATGAAGTCTGCAGGTGTAGATCCTGAAAGCTTCAAATCGGTAGATTTCTTTGCAAGTCATGAAGCTCTGATCATGGAATACGAAAAGGCGTTAACGCGTATTGATTCCAGAACTGGTGATGCCTACGATGTTTCAGGACACTTCATATGGATTGGCGAACGTACTCGTCAGCTAGATGGTGCACATGTTGATTTTGCTTCAAAGGTTCGTAATCCAATTGGCATCAAGCTTGGCCCAAAATCCACAGTTGAAGAGGCACTTGCGTTAATCGATAAGTTAGATCCAAACCGTGAGCCTGGCCGCATTACATTTATTACGCGCATGGGTGCTAAAAACATCCGCGAAATCCTGCCTGCACTTGTTGATGGTGTAACAAAGTCAGGTGCAAAGGTGCTTTGGGTCTGCGATCCAATGCATGGCAATACCTACGAAGCGCCATCTGGTTACAAAACACGCAGCTTTGATGATGTTATGGATGAAGTAAAGGGCTTCTTTGAAGTACATAAAGCTTTGGGTACACATCCTGGTGGCGTTCACATAGAACTAACTGGCGATGATGTCACCGAGTGCGTTGGCGGCGGCGAAGAGATTTCACACGAGGACTTGGCTTCACGATATGAAACAGCGTGCGATCCGCGCCTTAACCATGCTCAGTCACTAGAACTTGCCTTTTTAGTTGCTGAAATGTTACGTGATCGCTAATTTTGGACAGTGCCACTTCTTATAACTTCTCACAAGACACCTGTAGGCACTCTCAATTTATTGGCCGATGATCAAATTCTAATTGGCGCAAATCTTTCAACTGTTTCAGCCTTTAAAGTTGGTTGCGATGTAAAGGTGGTTAAATCAATTCCGGTGATTTCTGATCTTGTTAGTGATTACTTTGATGGAGACTTAACCGCGCTCAACGGCATTCAAGTTCGTCAACCAGGTGCTGCATTTTCGCAAGCGGCATGGAAAGCGATGCGAAAGATTTCTCCCGGCAAAACTTGGTCATATTCCGACTTGGCTGAGAAAGCTGGAAGTCCAGCCGCGGTTAGAGCTGCTGGAAGCGCCTGCGCCAATAATGCGATCATGCTTGTTGTTCCTTGCCACCGAGTTGTAAAAACTGGGGGAGCGCTAGGTAATTATGCTTACGGTGTTGATAAGAAGCAGTGGCTCTTAAGCCACGAGGGCTTTCTTTAAAATATCAATCGCTTCAGCACATTGCGCATCATCAAAATCAAGGTGAGTAACTAAACGCGCATACTTTGGACCAAGCGCGCTAATCCATAAACCAGCATCCTTGCAGCGGGTTGCAAGCTCTGCAGCAGTAATTGGAAGGCCAGTCAAATCCAAGCCAACAATATTTGTATGAACAGTTGCTGGATCAATCAAAGAAGAATCAATTGTTGCAATTACCTTTGCTAATTCTT
>JBIIZP010000065.1:0-5464 GCA_044346215.1 Candidatus Planktophila sp. | reverse complement strand
GGTGTTGAAAAGACTGTGTCCTTAACTCTGATCGCGGCTAAGAAGTAATTGGCGTAGGCTACAGAAATGTTCTTTGATCTAGGTGCAGGCGAAGTTTTGGGGCTTGCAATCCTTGCGATGCTTCTTGTCGGACCAGAACGTCTGCCAAAGGTAGCTGTAGAAGCTGCACAATGGGTGAAGAAACTTCGCGGATTAGCAGGTAAAGCAACAACTGAACTTCGAGAAAATCTGGGACCAGGGTTTGAAGACTTACAGCCCAAGGATTTAAATCCAAAGACCTTTGTAAAGAAGCAAATTGCAGATTTGTTGGATGAGGAAACTGCCAAGCCAAAGGTTAAGAAACCTTCTGCCATGATTGACCCAGATTTGTTATGACCCTTCTGGAACAAGTTACAGACGCGCTTTCAAAGGTTAATGATCCAGAGCTTCGCCACCCGATAACTGAACTTGGAATGATTGAAGACCTTTCTGAAGCAAATGGTTCCGTTTCCTTAAAGGTTTTGTTAACTATTGCAGCATGTCCGATGCAAGATCGACTACGCACAGACATCACAAACGCGGTGCAGTCGGTTCAGGGTGTTAAAGATGTCGATCTCTTGTTTGGTGTCATGAATGAAGATCAACGTAACTTTGTAAAAAAAGTTGTTCGTGGAGGTCGTGAAAAGTTCATTCCATTTGCCCAGCCAGATTCTTTGACACGTGTTATTGGTATCGCATCTGGAAAAGGTGGGGTTGGAAAATCATCAGTAACTGCTAATTTGGCGGTTGCAATGGCAAAAAATGGTTTAACTGTTGGAATTTTGGATGCAGATGTTTACGGTCATTCAATCCCGCGTCTTATGGGTCTGATGGGACAGCGACCAACAGCGATCGACCAAATGTTCATCCCGCTCGAGTCATACGGTGTAAAAACTGTATCTATGGAGATGTTTAAGCCAGAACGCTCCGATCCTGTTGCTTATCGAGGACCATTGCTTCACCGCGTGCTAGAGCAGCTCCTATCTGATGCCTATTGGGGGGATTTAGATGTTCTGCTTATTGATTTGCCACCAGGAACTGGAGATCTAGCGATTTCTTTGGGACAGTTGATTCCAACTTCAGAGATTGTGGTTGTTACAACGCCACAGATTGCCGCAGCAGAAGTTGCTGAGCGTGCGGGAAGAATCGCGCATCAAATTCACCAACATGTCATCGGTGTTATCGAGAACATGTCAGCCTTTCCATGTCCAAACTGCAGCGACACAATTTCTTTGTTCGGCGAAGGTGGCGGAGATGAAACTTCTCGTCGTCTGTCACAACTTGTTGGTATTGATGTACCGCTGCTCGGAAAAATCCCCTTCAGTCCTGCGCTACGCACCGGTGGAGATGAGGGCGCACCGATTGTTGATGCCGATCCATCCGCGCCAGCTGCAATTGCGATTTCGGAGGTTGCCGAAAAATTGATGAAGCGCAGCAAATCTTTACTCGGAGTCCGATTGGGTGTCTCTACTTAGCCAGTGCAAACAAGCCAAGCGCGAATTTATCGGTTAAAGAGATTTCAGCTCAAGAGATGAGGGTACCTTTCTCTTATGAATTCAGGCGAACGCATTAATGATCACACTGCAATCCCTGCCAAGCCTGATCTCATTCGATTAGGTCTAGGAATAATTGGAATCGGAACATCTGGCCCGTTAATTGCATTGAGTGCGATGCCGATCCTCACACTAATTTTTTGGCGCAATTTAGGTGGATCGCTGATTACATTGCCTTTTGCGTTGCGACATTCACGCGATCGCGCAGGGATGAAATGGGCGGTGATTGCCGGAGTGCTTCTTGCGCTTCACTTCATTGGATTTTTCTTAGCTATGCGCATGACAACTGTTGCGGCAGGCACTGCACTTGTGGCACTTCAACCAATTTTTGCTGCATTGTTTGTAAAGTTTAGTGGCGGACATATTCCATCAAAAGCTTGGCTAGGAATGATTGTCAGTTTTGTGGGTGTTGTCCTTGTTTCAGGTGTGGATCTAACTATCTCATTGAGATCATTTTTCGGTGATATTGCTGCATTGATTTCTGCTGCATTAGCTGCGGCCTACATGATTGCTGGTTCAAAAGCACAACGGACATTAGAGACAAGCACATATACAACGGTCTGCTATTTTGTTTGCGCAATGACAGCATTGCCAATGGCATTGATTGCCGGAAATGAAATCTTTTCCTTTGAACAAAATGAATGGTTGATTTTGTTGGGCCTCATTCTCGGTGCTCAATTATTGGGACATACGATGTTTAATTCAGCGCTCAAGCGAGTCTCACCCGCAATAGTTTCTCTCATAGTGTTTTTTGAAGTTCCAGTGAGCGCAGTACTTGCGGCATGGTGGTTAGACCAAACGCCTCCTCTTGGAGTTATTCCAGGGATCGTACTTATTCTTATCGGATGTGTTTTAGTTGTGACCAGAACAAGGGGTGTTCAGAGTGATTGATCTACATACACACACCAACTGCAGCGATGGAACTGATACACCTCGGGAGCTCGTTAATAAAGCAATTGTCCAGGGTTTGGAGCTCTTAGGAGTAACAGACCATGACACAACTTCTGGGTGGACTGAAGCAACGGAATCACTTCGTGGTTCACTGAAGTTAGTTTTGGGCTCTGAGATTTCTTGCCTAACAAATGATGGGGTGAGCGTTCATATGCTGGGTTTGCTCTTTGATCCTAAACATGAAGAAATGCAACGCGTGCTTGAAGAAACCCGCGATGGTCGACTTCCACGAATGCGCAAGATGATTGAAAAAATGCGGGCCGAAGGAATTGATATTTCGATTCAAGATGTTGAACTTGCCATGCCAGCCGGAGCCACAATGGGTCGGCCGCACTTAGCTGATGCACTTGTTGCCAAGAAAATTGTGAAATCACGTGATGAAGCCTTTCTGGATTTATTGCATAACGAATCACGTTTTTATGTTTCCCATGCTGCGCCTACTCCCATCGAGGCAATTAGTTTGATTCGCAGAGCTGGGGGAGTTGCGGTAATTGCCCATCCATTCGCTTCACATCGTGGTCAAATTTTAAAGGCTGAAGATTTTTCTGAATTAGTTGCCGCTGGTTTAAACGGCATTGAAGTCGATCATCGAGATCAAAACCCTGCTGAAAGAGCAATATTGCGAACAATCGCGCACGAATTAGATCTTGTCATGACTGGAAGCAGCGATTATCACGGCACCGGAAAACTTAACTCATTAGCAGAAAACCATACCCATAGGGAACAATGGGAGAAATTAGAGTCACAAGCAAATGCTCGAAGGGTGGTTTCAGCGTGAAGGATGTTGGTGCCGTTACCTTTGCAATTCAGTCATTTGTGACCTTGTTTGTAATTATGGATCCACCAGGAGCGGCTCCCATTTTCTTGGGGTTGGTTGCAGATAAGACTCAACGAGTTCGCAGAATCTTGGCTATGCAAGCAGCAGCAGTTTCGTTCTTGGTTATCTCACTTTTTGCTCTATTCGGTCGAGCTATTCTTGAATACCTAAATATTTCCCTTGAAGCTCTTCAGGCTGCGGGTGCTTTGTTGCTGTTACTTGTAGCGCTGGAACTTCTGACTGGAAACACTAAATCACTCAATGATGACAAGAACACAAATGTCGCATTGGTTCCGCTGGGTACCCCACTATTAGCTGGACCAGGAGCAATAGTTGCGACAATGATTTTCGTCCAACAAGTTGATTCGCGTGAAATGGGATTTGCGTTGGTGGCGGCTGTTATCGCGGTTCATATCGCAATCGCCCTTGTACTGATGGCTTCAACGACAATTCTGAAGGTGATAAAGGAGACTGGCGTAACCCTTGTGGCTCGAATTGCTGGTTTATTGCTAGCAGCAATCGCAGTACAAATGCTTGTAGATGCGATTAGAGTCTTTGTTGCTACTTAGCTCTCTTTAAATTTCTTAGTACGTGTACGTGTACGTGTTCGCTCAGTACGGGGTTTTGGCGCTTCCTGTTTTGCACGGGCTGGTCGAGATTCTTTGCTCTCAACTTTTGCAATCGGCTTAGCCTTAACTAAACGTCCCGTAGAACCTGCGGGAATATTGAGAGTTTCATAGAGATGTTCTGAGGATGAATACGTTTCTTCAGGCTCTGCTAATCCAAGTTCAAGAGTTTGGTCAATCATTTTCCAACGAGCAAGCTCATCCCAATCAACAAAGGTAACTGCAATTCCATGAGCACCTGCGCGAGCAGTGCGGCCAATTCGGTGAACGTAAGTTTTTTCATCTTCTGGGCATTGGTAATTGATGACGTGAGTAATTCCATCAATATCAATCCCTCGAGCCGCCACATCGGTTGCAACAAGAACATCTGATTTACCAGCCTTGAAATCACTCAGTGCTTTTTCACGTGCACTTTGCCCAAGATCACCATGGATAGGTGCTGCCTTAAACCCGCGCTCCATCAAATCTTCTGCAGTTTTTTGAGCAGTTCTTTTAGTTCGGCAGAAGACCATAGTTGGTCCACGGCCTTCGGCCTGCAAAATTCGAGCTAGCATTTCAATTTTATCTAATGCATGTGCACGCAAAACATGTTGTTTGATTCGGGTAACAACTGCGCCTTCATCTTCACTGTCTTGTGTACGAATATGAATTGGTTGATTCATGAAGCGACGTGCAAGAGCGATGATGTCGCCAGGCATAGTCGCTGAAAACAACATTGTTTGAGCACGATTTGGTGTGCTGGACAAAATCTTTTCTACATCAGGCAAAAAGCCAAGGTCTAACATTTCATCGGCCTCATCCAAAACCAACCGTGAAACCTCTTTTAACTTCAATTGACCTTGTCGTGAAAGGTCGAGCAGACGACCGGGAGTTCCAACAACAATTTCTACTCCGGCTTGCAGAGCTTCGATTTGTGGCTCAAATGCGCGTCCACCATAAACGGCGACAGTACGAATACCGCGGCTCGATGCGAGTTCCTCAATATCTTTTGTTACTTGTGTACATAGTTCACGGGTTGGAACAACAATTAAAACTTGAGGTAAACCTTTTTTATCAAAATCTGCCCACTCGGGATCGTGTGGCGCAATAACCCGCTCAATAACCGGAATACCAAACGCAAGGGTCTTGCCTGTTCCAGTCTTTGCTTGACCGATGACATCTCCATCTGCCAAAGCGATTGGAAGAACCATTTCTTGAATTGCAAATGGAGCTAAGAAACCGTGGGCATGTAACGCCTCAATTGTTTGACTGCGCAGGGGCAGGTCAGCAAATGTTGTTGCCATATCTATTTAATCCTAACGATTTTAGTTGCGCGGAAATCCTGAAATGCCACGCCACATAAGGTTGTAAACCAATGCAACTGCATCCTGTCGACTTAACTTGCTATCTCGTTCGAGCCAGTGACGAGCAGTTACTTGCGCATAACCAATCATTCCAACACCCAAAAGCATTGATGCCTCTTTTGGTAGGCCAGTATCAAGTGCAATAACTGCGCTAGC
>JBIIZP010000064.1:0-5610 GCA_044346215.1 Candidatus Planktophila sp. | reverse complement strand
GCATGGATTTGGTCTTTATCTATTGGTGCGCATAAGATTGCACTACCGACGCGGGGTGGAGCAGCTCGGTAGCTCGCTGGGCTCATAACCCAGAGGTCGTAGGTTCAAATCCTGCCCCCGCTACTAGCAATAACAGCACAAAAGGGTCCTCTTTATGAGGGCCCTTTTTGCTTGCCGCAGGTGGGAGACAATTACTTGATGCGTAAGAATTACTTGATGCGCAGTGAGTTGGTGACTACCAAAACACTACTAGCGGCCATGGCTGCTGCTGCATACAACGGCGTGAGCAGGCCGGCCGCTGCAATTGGTAAGCCAATGATGTTGTAGATAAATGCCCAACCCATATTCAGGCGAATGATCTTTAAAGTCTTAGTAGAAAGCTTTAGTGCAGAGACGACGCTGCCTAAACCAGTATTCATCAAAGTGATGTCTGCGCTATTAATCGCAGTATCTGTGCCGGTTCCCATCGCCATTGAAAGATTTGCCGCTGTCAATGCAGCAGCATCATTAATACCATCACCAATCATTAAGACTGTGTGACCTTCGCTCTTTAATCGTTCTACGATTTCAAGCTTTGTTTCAGGCAACGCGTGTGAGACAACATGTGCTGCATCAATTCCAACTGTTGACGCAACTGTTGCTGCAACCTCAGAACTATCACCCGTTACAAGCCACGGCATGATTCCCATGTTTTGAAGTTCAGAGACAGTTTGTGCGGCATCACTTTTCAGCTGATCTCCTACAGCAAAGACTGCAAGTGCAACTCCATCCCATGCCAAAACGGCCAAAGTTAATCCCGCGGCTTGTCCGCGCTCGACTGCAGCTTTAATCTCTGGATGAAATTCTGTTGAGCTATGTGCAACAGCTGCAGGTGAGCCGATAAGTACAACTGGAGATTGTGAAAGCATTGATACCCGACCTGCAGCACCTGATCCAGGGGTCACTGAAAAATCAGAGACGGCATAAGTTGGACGAGCAGAGTTTGGAATTGAAGATTTAGCAGCACTCTGAGCAAGAGCATATCGAGTGATTGATAGTGCAACAGGGTGGTTATTCAAAGATTCAATCGCTTGTGCTGAAGCAATAATGTGGCCAAGGGTAACAATGTCGGCAAAGGAGCGACCTAGAACAGCACCTGCTGCTGTAGAAATAGTTGCCTGCTGAACAAGCATGACACCTTCTGTAAGCGTGCCAGTCTTATCAAAAACAACCACATCAACTTTGCGTGCAACTTCAAGGACCCGCGGCTCGCGTAACACAATTCCACGAGCAGCTCCGCGGCCTGATGCCACAAGCAATGCAACGGGTGTAGCTAAGCCAAGCGCGCATGGGCAAGCGATTACAAGAACAGTAATTGCGATTGAAATTGATTCAGTAAGTGATGTGCCCGTTGCATACCAAATGCCAAAGGTCGCAATAGCTGCTGCGGTAACGATCGGAACAAACACCGCACTAATTCGATCTGCGAGACGTTGGATGGGAGCCTTTGTGCCTTGCGCGCTGATCACCATTGCGGTGATGCGTGCAAGTTCGGTATCGCTACCAACCCGAGTTGCTCGAACAATCAAACGACCATTGTGGTTAACGGATGCTCCAATTACTGAAGAACCTGGACCAACGTCAATCGGCTTGGTCTCACCTGTAAGCATTGAATTATCAACTGCGCTTTCGCCCTTAACAACAATGCCATCGGTTGCAATTCGATCACCTGGGCGAACTTCAAACTCATCACCAATTTGTAACTGCTCAATAGGAACAATCAGTGGGAACCCCCCACGAACAATTGTTACCTCTTTGCTGCCTAGTGCTAATAAAGATGACAATGCGCTGCTGGCCTTAGCCTTTGCACGGGTTTCCAAGTAACGACCGAGAATTACAAAGAAGATAACTCCTGCAGCAACTTCAGTGTAAACATCGCCAGCACCAGTTGAATTAGCATAAATCGACCAACCAAATGCGGCTAATGAACCCATCGAAATCAAGTTATCCATCGTTGGATGCTTAAGATTTCTAAGCGCTGCTTTATGAATTGGGTAAGCAACAATCAAAACAACTGGCGCGCTGAGGGCTATTACTAACCAAGCAGTTGCCGAATACAAAGGATGTGGCAAGCCAGCGGTATCTAGTAGATCATGAATCCACATATCTACTTGATGGTGCCAGCTCATGACCATAGAAAGTGCAACCGCTGGGATTCCAAAGATCGCTGCAAAGAAGAATGCGCGGGCAGATTTTTTGCTGTGCAAAGTAATTGATTGAGCGTCAACTAATAGTGATGCTGAATACCCAGCCTTTTCTACAATCTTAATTAAATCTTTGGCAGTGATTTCAGCCGGTGCCAAAATATGCGCGGTTTCAGTTGCAAAGTTGATCGTTGCGCTAACGCCTGCAACGTTATTGAGCGCTTTTTCTACAGAGTTCACACAAGAAGAACAGGTCATTCCTTGAACGGACAAGGTCGTTGGTTCAAGCGGTGCATTGCTTACCTGTGTCTTGGCTGCCTCTGTGCTCATCGTCGCTCTCTTCTTCTCTGTCTTCTAGGGATTCAAACCATTGATCACTGCATTGTGCAGTGCGCCATTTGTTGAAACACCGCTTCCACCAAAAGGTCCATTGTGGCCCGCAGTATTTGTAAATGTTCCACCAGCTTCACGGACAATGATGTCCAGTGCTGCCATGTCCCACAGCGCTAGTGATGGCTCAATTGCAACATCAACTGCGCCTTCTGCCACCAACATATGCGACCAGAAATCACCAATACCGCGCGTGCGCCAAGCGCCAGCAAGCATCTTTTGGAAAGGCTCTAAACGATCTCCCCAGCCAACAAAATCTGAATATGAAATCGATGCATCGCTCAAGGATGAAACCTTTGAAACAGAGATTCGTTTTTCATCTGGTGCACTTTCAAAATCTTCAGAGTGGTCATTGCTTGCGCCATTGAAGCGCACAAATGCGCCATGTCCCTTAGCTGCAGCCCAACGACGTGCCAATGCTGGTGCAGATGCAATTCCAACAACAACTTCTTCATTACCTGACGCATCTACTTGAACAAGTGCGATCAATGTTGCCCATGTTGGAACTCCGCGCATAAAGTTTTTTGTTCCATCAATGGGATCAATAACCCAATAACGACCTGAACTTCCTTTGTCGCTTCCAAACTCTTCGCCAACTAATCCATCACTCGAACGATGTGTGCCAAGTGCTTCTCGGATTGCAGTTTCAACTGCGCGATCAGCATCGGTGACAGGTGTGTTATCTGGTTTTGTGGTAATCACTAAATCTTGTGATTGGTATCGATCTAAAGTAATTGCATCTGCAAGATCGGCTAAAGCGTGAGCAAGGGCCAGATCATCAAGAATCTGTGCTGATCCATTAGCGCTGCTCATAATGGTGTCAGTCTATTCCACAGGGGTTATAGGTGCGTCCTTAACTGCTAGTAATGAGCGAAGGCTTGCCAGACGTGCAATTCTGTGAGGATTTGGGGTCCCATCAGGTGATGCCCATGCATCTAGTTTGCAGGTGCTTTCAGCATGCGAACAGTTGGATAAACAGTTTGCAGCTACTTCTGAAAGATCACTAAAGGCATCAACAATTCGCTGATTATCAATGTGAGACAAACCAAATGCGCGAATACCAGGGGTATCAATAATCCAGCCATCACTGTCTACCAAAGGCAGGGCAATCGCACTAGATGATGTGTGGCGACCACGACCGGTTGCTTCATTTACATCACCGGTTGCTCGATTACTTTCTGGAACCAAAGCATTAATCAACGTGGACTTTCCAACACCTGAATGCCCTACCAGAACAGAAATTTTGCCTTCTAGGACTTGATGCAGTTTTTCTAAATCTTTTTCTCGTGAATCACTCTTGATAGCTGTATGAATAATTTCGACATCTAGGTCTGCATACTCTGCGAGAAATGCTGGCACTTGACTGATATCAGTTTTTGTAACAACGATCTTAGGAACAATGCCTTCAGTAAATGCAGAAACTAAGAAGCGATCGATTAATCCTCGACGGGGTTCTGGATTAGCTGCAGCTACAACAATTACTAATTGATCAATATTGGAAACAATTGTGCGTTCTACTTGGGCTGCATCATCAACGGTTCGGCTTAAAGAATTACGACGCTCTTGTACTGCAACGATTCGCGCAAGTGATCCTTCAGCACCGGACACATCTCCGACTAATGAAACGTTGTCACCAGTCACAACAGATTTTGGGCCCAGTTCTCGGGCACGCATTGCCGTAACAATGGTTCCATCTTCTGCAATACAGGTTTGGCGACCACGATCTACCGTGGTTACTAAAGCTGAAATTGCATCATTATGTGAAGGACGATCCTTGCTTCGCGGACGGGTGCTACGTGATGGGCGAACTCGCGCATCTGATTCATCGTATTCGCGTGGACTCATACTAAAAGTGAGCTCCAAAGTCCTGGAAAATCCGGAAGCGTTTTGCGAGTTGTCGCAATGTTTTCGACTTCGATGCCTGGAACAACAAGGCCAAGGACGGCGCCAGCTGTTGCTAAACGGTGATCCTCGTAAGTATGGAAAACACCAGCATGTAATGGTGCTGGCGTAATGTGAAGTGCGGTCTCTTCTTCAACAACATTTCCACCCAGAGCATTTATTTCTCGGGTTAACGCGGCAAGACGATCAGTTTCATGCAGGCGCAAGTGCCCGATGCCGCGTAAATGAGAAGGTGAATCTGCAAGTGCGGCTAATGCTGCAATAGATGGGGTTAGTTCGCCAACATCATGCAGATCAATATCAATTCCATGAATCGTGCCATTGCCCTTTAGCGTTAACCCGGCATCACTGAAAGAAACGCTCGCACCCATAGCGGTAAGAATTGAACGAAGTTGATCACCAGGTTGTGTAGTTGTTTTCGGCCAATCTGCAATTGTCACACTGCCACCGCAAACCATTGCTAATGAAAGAAATGGTGCAGCATTTGATAGATCAGGCTCGATCACTAAATCTTTACCGTGCAATGCACCTGGCTTAACTTTCCAGCTTTGTTGCGCCGAATCAACGTCGACCGATGCTCCAAAATCGCGCAACATATCGACAGTCATTTCAATGTGCGGCATCGAAGGCAGTAATCCACCTTGATGTGTTGCGATGATGCCTTGATCAAAACTTGGTGCAACCAAAAGCAGAGCAGATAAGAATTGGCTAGATGCACTTGCATCAATTGTTAACGAGCCGCCTGGTATTGATCCAGTTCCATGCAAAGTTAAAGGCAAGCTGTAGCGATTATCGTGTTCAATTGATACGCCAAGCTCTTCTAGCGCCTTAATGACAGGGCCTAAAGGTCTTTCATAAGAACGTGGATCGCCATCAAATGCGACTTCGCCAGTTGCAAGGGCTGCAAGTGGTGGCAAAAAACGCATAACGGTTCCGGCATTACCAACATCGATTTTTACTCCACCCTTTAAAGGCGCGGGTGTAACAATCCATTGCAGCTCTTCAAGACCATTGACGTTTACTGTCTTTTCTTCAACACCAACACCTAAAGCCTTTAGTCCGGCCATCATCAATTCACTATCGCGAGAAACCAAAGGGCGTCGTAAAGTTGATGGCGAATTTGCTTGTGCTGCCA
>JBIIZP010000005.1:0-18061 GCA_044346215.1 Candidatus Planktophila sp. | reverse complement strand
GTCGTTATCAGAGAGCTCGAGCAGTTGAACAGCTCGTTGTAATTGTTGTCTTGCAGTATCGAGCGCTGACTCCATTGTCAATTGATTCACCCTATTCTTTTATGCGCGAAGCGCTTTTGCAAACTCCAAGAAATCATCAACTAGTAAATCAATTTCTGTTTGGCCATGTGCCAAAGAAATTAACCACTGCTCATCTAAGCCTGGAGGCGTGATGATTCCGCGATTAAGTGCAAATAACCAGTGTGCTTCAGCGACAGTAAAATCAGTTGCTTTGTAATCGCGGTAGTTACGAACTGGCTGTGTAGACCAAGTAACACAACCCTTTACGCCAAAGCCAACTGTGTGTGCAGGCAGTTGGTACTCATCGATGATTGCGCTGATGCGATCTAGAGCTTGCTGGTTGAGGATTTCTGCAGCAGCAAGTGCTTCATCGGTACAAATACGATCGATTGCACGTACGCCGGCCATTGCAAGGGGATTACCGTTAAAAGTACCGAAGTGAGCCATCTTGCCGTTTGTAACAAAGTCCATGTACTTCTGCTTGCCACCAAAAGCAGCCAGTGGAAGTCCGCCGCCGATTGATTTAGCAAGGGTAATCAAATCTGGCTTCACGCCAAGGCGAGCAGATGCACCATGTGCTCCAGCTGTGAGGCCTGTCTTAACTTCGTCAAAGATCAAAACAACGTTGTATTCATCGCACAGTTCGCGAACACGCTCTAGGTAGCCTTCGTCAGGTAGAACAATCGCAAGGTTTTCTAAAACTGGTTCAACGATGTAGCAAGCAATCTTTTTTGCATTCTTTTCAAACATTCTTTCAAGTGCTGGAATATTATTGAAAGGAACAACGTAGATATCTCCTGGAACCAAGTTTGAATCAATTGCCGGAATTGGATCTTCAGGATCACCAATCTTGTCGAGTGATGGCTTACTGGAAACAACAAATGGATCGTAGCTACCGTGGTAGCCACCTTCGACCTTTAGGATTCCCATTTTCTCGGTTGCTGAACGAGCAACTCTAACTGCATACATAGTTGATTCAGTTCCACTGTTTGTGAAACGAACTTGGTCAATTCCAAAACGTTTGCAAATTCGTTCTGCAGCATCAGTTGAAATTGGTGATGGTGTAACAAAAAGCATTCCTTGTGACAGTGACGTTTCAATCTCTTCAACAACAATTGGGTTTAAGTGCCCAGCAAGCATCGCACCAAAGCCCATGGAAAGATCGAGCAGCTGACGACCATCAACATCGGTCATGTATGCGCCCTTGGCGGACTTAATTGAAATTGGGTATGGATCCCAGTGCTGGAAGCTAGATGTAACTCCTAATGGCAAGGACTTAAATGAACGGCGGCTTTCTGCTGCGCTCTTGTCGGTTCCCTTAGTAAATAATTCCCACTCTTGCTTAAGAATTTCCTCGACACGCTTTGGGTCAATCGGAACTGAAGTGGACGGGACAAATCGAAATGTTTGCTTGTGGTTACTCTGTGTCAGCATTTGTAAAACTTGTACGGCAAAGGTTTCAGCTTTTGAAACTCGTTTGAGAAGTACTCTCCCGGTTCATTTTAGTTATTTCTAACTAGGGTAATTCTCCCACGGTTTATTTAAAAAGCAACCCCGCTAGACTGGGACTATGCGAAAAACTAGGGTTTTTATAGCCTTTTTATTGGTTTTTTCACTTTTTAATGAGGTTTCTCACGCTTCGGACACGATTCCTGTGCAATGCATGAATAAAAAAACATACTTTTTGCGTACTTCTAATGTAATAAAAGGATGCGAAAAAACTGAAGTTTCCCTAGGAGCAGGTGCAATTCCACGATCCATGGTTCGCCCCTATGAATTAGATAAACAATTAATGTATCGATTTAAGGCAGCCCAAGCTGCCGCAAAAAAAGAGGGACAAGTTATTTACATTGTTTCCGGCTATCGAACTTTAAACCGTCAAAAAACTTTGTTTGCAAATGCTGTACGAAAATATGGATCTGAAGCAGAAGCGAGTAAATGGGTTGCACCTCCACTGGTTTCACATCATCCTTGGGGAACTGCAATAGATGTTAACTATCCAGATGAACCAGTTGGTGCCGGTTGGTTAGAGGTAAATGGTTCCAAATTTGGATTGTGCAGAGTCTTTGAAAATGAATGGTGGCATTTTGAGCCAACTATTGCTCCAGGATGGAAATGTCCAGCATTAGTTCCAGATGCTACTTACAGTCTGAATTAACGAAGGAATAGTGCTCGTAATCTGCGAGAGGTAACAAATAACCCGATCGCGATCATGACCAAGAAGTAAGTAATATGTACCAAGATGTCAGAGGTTATATTTCCAAACCAGCATGCCCGTACTAATTCAATTCCGTGCCACAGCGGCAAGGCCATAATTACTTTTTCAAGCCAATCTGGGTAGACAGAGATTGGGTAGAGCGAGCCTGAAAACAGTGTCATTGGTAGCAGAATGAAGTTGATGAAACCCATCTGCTGGTAAGTCTTAAAGTACGAAGTAATCGCCATTCCAAAAGAGGCAAAGCCAAAGGCAATCAGGGAAGCTGCCGGGATCGCCAAGATCGCCCAGAAGCTAGGTGTTAAGCCAAGGGCTGTGACCACAGTTAAGAAGCCAAGTGAGTACACAAGGCCACGAATGAGGGCCCATGTAATTTCACCCAATGCGATATCTAGTGGCCCCAGTGGTGTTGAGAGCATCGTTTTATATAGCTTGGATTCATTGAGTTTCCAGAAAACATTCCAAGTTGAATCATAAATTGCGCCATTCATCGCGCTGTTTGCAAGCAAGCCAGGTGCAATAAAGAGTGTGTAATCAATTGTTGTGCTGCCAGTAGTTATGTCACCAACAAGACTTCCCATTCCGTAGCCGAATGCCAAGAGAAAGAGAACTGGCTCGAGAAAACCCGTGACAACTGGAATCCAAGTAGAGGTTCTAAAGGCTATCCACCCGCGCTCCAAGAGAACATGTGGTCGTCCAGCGAACATAGCGCTAGATTTTTTGCTTTCTGCAATTTGAACAGCGGTCCTCACTTAGCCAACCTCTTTTCAAATTGGCGCATTGACAACACAAGACCGATTACAACTAATGTTGCAAGAACGATGAAGTGCAGCCAGACCATAAAGTTACTGATTCCGTAATCAAAAGCAGCTTCGCGGCCTAGTTCTGTTGCATGCCACAGAGGTGAGACCCAACCGATGGGTTGTAAGTAGATCGGCATTGATGACAAAGGAAAGAATGTTCCAGAGAATAAGAACATTGGCATGAGAATTAAACGCCCGAGAATGTTAAAGAATTGATCATCTTTTTCGATCTTGGCAGCTGCAAACAAAATCACTGCACCAAATGCAGCGCCACCTAAAATAGCAATAGGAACGATGAGAACACTGATTCCAAAATCAACAACGTTAAAGGCGAGCAAAAGGATGTAATAAACGGTGACAGAAAAGAGTGCACGGCAGAGCGCGGCCAAATAAACACCCAGTGCTATTTGTCGCCCAGTTATAGGCGTTGAATTCTGTGCAAAGAAAAGTTTGCGCCACTTAAAGCCTTCAATAGTTGGAAAGACGGTTTCATCCATGATTCCTGTAATTGCGGTGTTGGCCAACAGAGCAGGGGCGATAAAAGCTATGTATTTAATGCCATTTGTGCCGCTGGTACCTGACCCTTGTTCAACTAGGACGCCAATACCAATGCCCACTGCGATTAAGTAAAACAGAGGATTTCCGATATCTACGGCCGCGATAATTGTGCGCCACTTAGACATCGACTTTAAACGTGCTGAAGCTATGTATAAAGCTCCAAAACGTTGGATCTGAGCAACATCAATACCGTTGTTCATTCAATCAATGTTCTTCCGGTTAAGCGCAAGAAGACATCTTCCAGTGAGCTACGACGTACAAGAGACGTTGTTGCGTGCATACCTGCATGAGTGATTTTTTCCAGAAGTGCTTCGCCATCTTCGGTATACATCAACAAGCGATCTGGCAGGGTCTCCATACGTTCGCACATTGTCGCAAGCTGTAGTGCAACCTCTTTATTACGATCGCTACCAAAGCGAACTTCAAGAACTTCCTTGCTCGAATACTCTTTAATCAAACCAGCAGGTGATCCTTCAGCCATGATCGAACCCTTGTCCATCACAACAAGGCGATCACATAGCTGTTCTGCTTCATCCATAAAGTGAGTTGTTAGAACAAGAGTTACTCCTTGTTCTTTTAAGCGGAACAAGCGATCCCACAAAATGTGACGAGCTTGTGGATCTAAACCAGTTGTTGGTTCATCAAGTAACAAAATGTCAGGCTCGCTTACAAGTCCGCGAGCAATTGTTAAACGGCGCTTCATGCCACCGCTGAGTGCTTCAACTTTTACATTACGCTTTTCTTCTAACTGTGCAAATTCTAGAAGCTCTTCAATCTTGCCTTTAATGAACTTCTTCGATAAACCAAAGTAGCGTCCGTAGATGTAGAGATTTTCAGTAACAGTTAACTCGTTATCTAAATTGTCTTGTTGTGGAACAACACCAAGGTGAGCGCGAACAAGGGGACCAAACTGCTCTGGATCTTTTCCAAGAATTTGGACAGTGCCAGATGTACGAGTAGAGGTGGCAGCCAGAATACGCATGGTTGTGGATTTACCTGCGCCGTTGGGGCCAAGTAGGCCAAAGGACTCACCCTTAGCCACATCGAAGTCGATGCCGTTTACAGCGGTGAAATCCCCAAAAACCTTGGTTAAACCACGTACAGAAATGAGTGGATTAGACATCTTTCCATTCTACCTGAGTATTGTTAACCCACGTGCGATTCATAAATGAACCAACCCACGACCTCACCTATGACGATGTTTTCATGGTGCCAAGCCGTTCCGAACTTTCATCCAGAATGGATGTTGATCTTTCATCTATAGATGGAACCGGAACAACAATTCCTTTAGTTGTTGCAAACATGACAGCTATTGCAGGGCGACGAATGGCAGAGACAATGGCTCGCCGCGGTGGATTGACTGTAATTCCACAAGATATTCCACACGCAGTCGTTGATGATGTCATCAAGTGGGTTAAACAACGTCACCCCTTCTTTGATACACCTATCACCCTGTCACCACAATCAACAGTTGCTGATGCAATTAGCTTGTTGCACAAAAGGGCACATGGTGCAGTTGTTGTAGTTGAAAACGGCAAGCCTGTCGGAATTATTACTGAAGAGGATTGCAAGAGCGTAGATCGCTTTACACAGCTTGGTCAGGTTATGAGCAAAAACTTAACAACGATGCCAGATTCACTTGATGCCCGCGCGGCATTTGATTTCTTAAATCAACACCGCCACAAATTAGCACCCGTTGTTTCTAGTAACGGTGATCTTGTAGGAATCATGACCCGCTTAGGTGCACTACGTGGAACTTTGTATTCACCGGCATTAGATGCGCAAGGGCGTTTACGAGTCGCTGCTGCTGTTGGAATCAACGGCGATGTTGCGGCAAAGGCTGCAGCACTTATTGAATCTGGCGCAGATGTATTGGTTGTAGATACCGCACATGGCCATCAAAAGAAGATGCTTGAAGCTTTGGCTGCAATTCGCGCAATTAATCCAAATGTCCCAATTGTTGCTGGCAATGTTGTAACAGCACAAGGAACACATGATTTAGTAGAAGCCGGTGCCAACATTATTAAGGTTGGTGTAGGCCCAGGTGCCATGTGTACTACCCGCATGCAAACAGGGGTAGGACGTCCACAATTTTCAGCGGTACTTGAATGTGCAGCCGAGGCGAAGAGGTTAGGTGCACATGTCTGGGCCGATGGCGGAGTTCGCCATCCGCGAGATGTTGCGCTGGCGTTAGCTGCGGGTGCTTCACAAGTGATGATCGGATCTTGGTTTGCCGGAACATATGAATCACCTGGGGATCTACAAAGTGATGCAAACGGTCGCTTATATAAAGAGTCTTTCGGAATGGCATCTGCGCGTGCGGTAGCAGCCAGAACTTCTAAGGAAGATGCATTTGATCGCGCTCGCAAAGCGTTGTTCGAAGAAGGTATTTCTACATCACGTATGTTCTTAAACCCGGCACGACCTGGCGTTGAAGATCTACTGGATGAAATCATTGCTGGAGTTCGTTCTTCCTTTACTTATGCTGGCGCAAAGAACATCGAAGAGTTTGCAGAACGTGCAACTGTTGGTGTTCAATCATCAGCAGGATACGCTGAGGGTCGTCCACTACATTCTTCTTGGAGCAATTAACAGATATGGAAAAACCAACAATCATCCTTGCGACAAGCAATGGCGTTGGTATGGGCCATCTAGCTCGCGCAAGCGCAGTAGCTCATGCATTGAAAGAGGTTGCAAACCCAATCATTGTTTCAATGGCAGGTGGCATTGCAGAGATTCCAGCGATTATGGGAATTCGGTGCGAATACATTCCGGGCAAAGATCGCATGTGGATGACACGAGAAAAATGGGATATTTACCTGCGTGACCGATTACTTGCATTAGTTGAAGAAACCAATGCAAAGGTTTTGTCATTTGATGGCGTCATCCCTTACCCAGGTGTCATTGCTGCAAAGAATTTAAACCCTGATTTGAAGCTTGTTTGGGTGCGACGTGGTTTATGGCAAAAGAAGCCACAACGATTTGTTCTAGGTTTGCAATCAGCAATGATGGATAAAGTCATTGAACCGGGGGACATTGCCCGTTCTTATGATTTTGGACCAACGGCTAATCGCAAGGATTCTGTCTTAACCTCACCTGTTTCTTTATTCCGCAAAGAGGATGCGCTAACAAGGCAAGAAGCACGAAAAGCACTTGGATTAGATTTGAATCGTCCAACCGCACTTGTTCAATTAGGAACCGGCGATAGCGATGTCAATGAAAAAATGACCGCCGCATTATCTGGATTGCTGGGATGGAAAGACCTTCAGGTTATTTTGACTAAAGCGCCTCTTGATAAAGATGGAAATTCGCTTGCACCCGAAGGGTTAGACCTTAAAGTTGTGCGTTACTTCCCACTGGCAAATGTATTGCACGCATTTGATGCAGCAATTTGTGCAACTGGATACAACGGAGTTCATGAACTACTACCAGCACAGATTCCAACTGTATTTGTTTCAAATATTCGCGGCACTGATGATCAGGAAGCTCGAGCGCGTTGGTGTAATGACCTTGGTTTTGCACTCCGCGCCGATCAAGCAGATCTGGCTGACATCACTGAAAAAGTAAAGATGTTGCAGGACCCTGAGATTCGACAGAGATTGTCATTAAAGTGTGCTGAACTCCCAGATACAAATGGTGGGCAAGAAATTGCAAAGATGCTCCACCAATTAGCCACAGCTCCGACAAGTAAGAAATCCTCAGCTCTTACTTTTAAGCGCTTGCTTGTGCAGGATCGCATCAGCCGCGGTTCTCGCCATGTGATTATGCTGGGATTGCGCCGTTTAGCTCTTATTTATCGTTTTCTAAATCCACACATCAAGGTGCAGGAGATTGATCAAGTACCCCCTGTCTTTGGAGAGCAGGTTACCGCTGCCGAACTTCACCCACTGATTAAATCAAGCACCCGTTTTGAGCACTTGATAACAGGTGCGTCGACTAATTATCGAAACCGCCGAGAAGAGATAGCATTTGCTGCATACGGAAAAGAAACGGTAATCACAAAATTAAAATGAACTTTCGCAGTTGGATAAGAAAGACACCAGTTGGGCGCTTGGTATGGCGTTTACTCATCGGATTTATTGGCGGTGGCATCGCGGTTTTTGGTGCAGTTCTATTGGTTGCACCTGGGCCAGGCGTTTTAGTTCTTTTGGCAGGTCTTGGAATTCTTGCAACTGAGTTTGCATGGGCAGGTCGCATCATGATGGAGACAAAACGAATTGCTTCTCGTGCTGCAGAGCGCACAGGTATGAAGCCATGGGTTAAATACTTCTTGGTTGCAGGCGGTGCAATGTTTTCAATTATTGCGATTGTTTTTTATTATTATCGCTAAAAACTAGAACGGATTTCCCATAAGTCAGGAAATGTTGGATTAAAGAGCGTGTTCGATAGATAAGCAACACCGCTTGATCCACCTGTTCCCATCTTGCGTCCGATAGTTCTTTCAACCATCTTTACATGGCGGTAACGCCATTCTTGAAGACCTTCATCAATATCTACAAGACGCTCACACACCATTGCAGATTCTGGATCTTTTCGATGAACTTCAAGTAATACATCTTGCACACCTTTGTTTGCTACATAAGGAGTGCTCTTGTCGCGATTAAGAATATCGGTGGGAATCTTGTGTCCACGCTTATCGATGTAAGCAAGCGCAGAATCCCATATTGAATTCTTAGAAGTAATCACTTTGATTTGTTCCTGAATATCTGGTGGCAAGTGTCTGGCTATCTTTTCATCACGTCGACCCAGCAATGCTTCAACCATTCTAAATTGTGCTGATTGAAAACCACTAGATGAAGATAGATAAGAACGGAATGAATTGAACTGCAAAGGTGTCATAGTTTCTAAGATATCGATCTGTGTCACGCAGACTTTTAAAATAGTTCTGATGCGACCTAAAATTGCTAGTGAATAATGTGAATCACCAGATTCCATTGCACGTTGTGCTTCTTGGAACTCATGGATTAACTGCTTGAACCACAATTCATATGTCTGGTGAATGATGATGAACAACATCTCATCATGTTCTGGGCCCGTCGACAAAGGGCGTTGAAGCTTTAATAGTTCATCAACAGCTAGATAAGAGGTGTAGGTAAGTGCTGAATCAAAGTTTTCGCTCATGTGACTCGTGAACCGCCTTCTTTAACCTCTTTATAGCGGCCAGATGCCACTAAATCACGCATACGTTCAAAACCATCCCAGATCTCAACATAAGATGTAGGTAGAGGAGAAATTGCTAATCTAATTGAGTTAGGTGTGCGGTAATCAGGAATCACGTTGCTCATTGTGCGCATGGCAACGCAAATTTGGGCTGCATCTGGATGCACCAAGGAAATGTGTCCACCGCGTTCTTTCGGATCACGTGATGTATTGAGCTCAATCCCAAGAGGCGCTAACCATTCATCATAAAGATCAATCATCATTTGTGTTCCAACAGCTGCCTTGTGCGCAATTGCATCAATGCCAGCTTCTTTAATCATGGCAAAAGCGGTCTGTACGCACCGGATTCCCATAAGTGAAGGACTCGCGATTTGGAACCCTCTAATGGTTTGTGATCGTTCAAAGACTGGGCCCATTTCAAACTGCGCATCTTGTGCAAACCAACCTTGAATGGGCACCTGTAACTCTTTCTGAATTCGTTTAGAAACGTACAACCAAGCAGGTGAACCTGGCCCCGAGTTTCCATATTTGTAAGTACAACCAACGCAGAGATCAACACCATTTGCGTCAAGGTTTAATTCGATGGCACCAACTGCGTGGCTGGCGTCCCAAACAACCAATGCGCCAATTGCACGTACTTGATCTGTAATGGATTTTAAGTCGGTGCGAGCACCAGAGCGGTATTGAATAACTTCAAGCGTCACCAATGCGACATCATCATTGAGATAGGGCGCAAGAACTTCGGTCGTAATTCGTTCATGAGTAGCAACTGCTGGATTTTCATTGTCGATGATGACAAGGTTTAAGCCAAATTGTTTCGCAATTCCATCCAGAATGTAACGGTCAGTTGGAAAATTTGCTGCATCGGTAATTATTGTTTTACGCCCAGGGCGTGCGTGAATTGCGGCAAGACATAATTGGTAGAAATTAACTGACGTTGTATCGCACACTAGAACCTGCCCAGCCGCTGCGCCTAATGCAGCTGCGCCCAATAAATCACCGGCTGGTTGGGCCTCATCAACCCAGTGGCTCCAGCCGGTTACGACTTCTGGACCCCATTCCTTGGTCATGAACTCATTGATCGCGGTAATGGTTGCCTTGGGTAAACGACCTAGAGAATTTCCATCGAGATAACACATCGTGGGGTCACCAACGACAAATTGGGATTTGAAGTGAGCCAGCGGATCTTTTTTATCGAGCTCTTCCGCATATTCGCGGTCAGTTACCTTCATGAGGGAAAGGTACGCTCTCCTACCGTGGCGCGCAATGTTGTTAACATCGAAGATGTCTCTAAAGCCTTTGATATCAAAGAGCTATTAGTAGGCGTCTCACTTGGCGTCTCCGAAGGTGATCGAATTGGAATTGTTGGACGTAATGGTTCGGGCAAAAGTACTTTAATGAAAGTTATGGCTGGAATAGAACCGCCAGATTCAGGTCGAGTAACTAAAAATAATTCAGCAAAGATTGGGTTGTTGTCACAAGTAGATCTTGCAAATCCCGAAAGCACAGTCGGTGAAGTTGTTTTAGGTGATGCTGCAAAACATGAATGGGCAAGTGACCCAAATATCCGTGAGGTTTTTACTGGACTATTTGGAAGTTTTGATGACCACATCTTCGATCGCAAATTTGGTCAGTTATCTGGTGGAGAACGCAGGCGTGTTGGCTTGGCCAAGCTGCTTATTAATGAGCTAGATCTGATTTTGCTTGATGAGCCAACTAACCACTTAGATGTAGAAGGCGTGGCTTGGCTTGCAACATATTTGAACAATCGCCGTGGTCTGGCTGTAGTTGTTGTTACACACGATCGCTGGTTTTTGGATGCTGTCACAGATCGAACCTGGGAAGTTGTAGAAGGCAAGGTTGAAGAGTACGACGGTGGTTACAGCGCCTTTGTTTTATCTAAAGCTGAAAGATCTCGCCAAGCATCTGTAATGGATCAACGTCGTAATATGTTGATAAAGAAAGAGCTTGCTTGGCTGCGTCGTGGTGCACCGGCTCGGACTTCCAAACCAAAGTTTCGCATTGATGCTGCAAATGTTTTGATCGCAGATGAACCAGCACCGCGCGATCAAGGCGAACTACTGAAATTTGCACTGAACCGTCTTGGTAAAACAGTGTACGAAGCCCATCATGTCCAAGTAAAAATTGGCGATAAAGAACTTATTGATGATCTGTATTGGAATGTAGGCCCAGGAGATCGAATTGGAATTGTTGGCGTAAATGGTGCAGGAAAAACAACTTTGATGAAAACTTTAACTGGCGAGATTTCGCCAATTGCTGGAAAGCTTGTTACGGGCGTAACTGTTAAGGCAGCCTTCTTAACCCAGCATCTTGATGAACTGGACCCAACGTGGCGTGTACTTGAAGCGGTTGAAAAGGTTGCAAACCGTGTCGAAATCGGTGGTGGACGCGAACTATCTGCTTCTCAATTGTGTGAGCGCTTAGGTTTTGATCGCGAATCACAATGGACTCCAGTTGGAGATTTATCTGGTGGAGAAAAACGACGCTTACAGCTGACTCGATTATTGATGGATAGTCCCAATGTTTTGTTATTAGATGAACCAACAAATGATTTTGATATCGAAACCCTTACTGAGCTTGAAGATCTATTAGATAGCTATGGTGGCACCTTGATTGTTATCTCACACGATAGATATTTCTTGGAACGAGTCTGTGATCGCTTTGTTGGTTTGCTGGGTGACAAGAAGGTTCGCGATCTACCTAGAGGCGTAGATGAGTATCTAGAACAACGCGCAGAAGCTTTATCATCAACAACTACGACCACTAAAGAAAAGAAGAGTTCCAATGCTGCAGAGCAACGACAGTTAAAGAAAGATTTAGTTCGACTAGAACGCCAGATGGAAAAGTGTAATTCGGCAATTGCAGCCTTAACTGCAGAACAGGAAAGCGCCGCCTTTGATGCAGATCGCTTGGTAGCAATCGCATCAGAGCTCGCCGCTTTGAGCATGGAAGCCGCTAAATTAGAAGAGGAATGGCTTCAAGTCACCCTTTCACTTGAAGGCTAAGTTAGGATTTTTTTATGCGCTTAGATTTATTGGCAGCTCTTTCGGGGGCAATGATTGCTGTGCAAGCGCGAGCCAATGGGGAACTTTCTCACCGTCTAGACAATGGCTTACAAGCCGCCCTTGTTTCCTTTGGTTCTGGCTTACTAATCATCTTTGTAATTACGCTCTTTAATACAAAGATCAAAGAGGGAATCAAGAATCTTCGTCAATCTGTTGCTAATAAAGAGATTGCACGTTGGAAGTTATTTGCCGGAGCCCTTGGTGGAAGTTTTGTTGCAATTCAAACCCAGATTGTTCCACTGATCGGTGTTGCAATTTATTCAGTCGCATCTATCGCTGGGCAAACTGCCATGTCATTAATTGTTGATCGCATTGGATTAACTGGCGGCGGGAAGAAGTTGATATCTCCAAGACGTGTGTTAGCCGCGTTTTTGACAGTTATTGCCGTTCTTGTTTCAGTGTGGGACCGCATCGATGCAAATAATTTATCAATGCTGGCCGTTACGGCAGGGGGAATAGCTGGAGCAATTGTTGGTATCCAGCGTGCGCTTAATGGCCAGATCAACGAGTATTCGAAACAAAGCTTTACAACATCTCTTTTGAACTTTATGACAGGTACAGCTTTCCTACTTATTTTGATTGTCGCTGGTTTGATTCTGGGTAAGAATGAACTTTCACCACTTCCGGCAGGGCCTTGGTGGATTTACACTGGCGGAGTAATAGGGGTTATCTATATTGCATTTACTTCAACAATTGTTCAGCATCTGGGCGTTCTAACTTTTACTTTATTTAGCGTGGGTGGACAGCTGGTTGGATCCCTAATAATTGATTTGGTTTCTCCAACAGAAGGCGTCAGTGTCAGTGTTTATTTAGTAACAGGAATCGTTATGACGTATGCGGGCGTTGTTGCCGGTGGCGTAGGTAATCAACGAGTGCGTAAGTAATTGAGGCAATAATGGTGAAAGCGGCAATCGAATAAGTCCAAGTTTCTACCCAAGGCAAAGTAGCGGTGTAATAGCCAGCCAATGTGATTCCAACTCCCCACACCAACGCACCAAGCAAGTTTGCAGAAGAAAAACTGTAGTAATTCATCTTAGAAGCCCCAGCGATAGTAGGAACAAAAGTTCGCACCCACGGAATAAAGCGTGCTGCAAAAACTGACCACCAACCATTTCTTCTATAAAAAGTTTCAGAGCGAGCCACTACTTTTAAAATCCTTGGATCCTTGTACTTATCCAGTAAAGCTCTGCCAATCTTTCGGCCAAGTGCAAAGCCAACCTGGTTGCCACTGGCAGCGGCCATGAAAATCACCATTGCCACATTGAAGATACTAACGTCTCTACCGGTTGAAGCAACTAGGCCTGCGCTGAAAAGAACTGAGCTTCCGGGTAGGAAAAAGGCTGGCAAAAAGGCGGTTTGGGCAAAAACAATCCCACCTGCTAAAAGATAGACAAATATGGGGGCGATACTTGCAAACTGTTCGTCAAATGTTGCGGCTAACTCAATCACACTGACTTCTTAACCGCCGCAGCCACAGCCTTAACTACATTGGGATCAAAAACGCTTGGCACAATAAATGATGTGTTGAGCTGTTCAGGTGAAACACACTCTGAAATAGCAGCAGCAGCAGCAAGCAGCATCTGGTCTGAAATCTTATGGGCGTTTGCATCTAGCAACCCGCGGAAGATTCCTGGGAAAGCTAAAACGTTGTTGATTTGATTTGGTTGATCGCTACGTCCAGTTGCGACAACAGTTGCATACTTTCTTGCTATCACTGGATCAATCTCAGGATCGGGGTTTGCAAGTGCGAAAACAATAGAACCCTTAGCCATCGAGGCAACATCAGATTCAGTTAATACATTAGGTGCGCTAACACCAATGAAAATATCGGCATCAATTATTGCTTCAGAAATTGTGCCCTTAAAATTTGTTGGATTACTGTTATTGATAAACCATTGCTGCATGGAATCATCAGATTTCATATCGTTGTGAATTACTCCGTGATGATTAAAACCGATGATGTTGCTTGCGCCATCTAAAGTTAACAAACGCGCAATTGCATTGCCTGCTGCGCCAACACCACTTAGAACAATCTTTGCAGACTCCAAATCTTTTTTAACCAATTTAAGGGCATTACGAAGAGCTGCTAGAACCACAATCGCCGTACCGTGTTGGTCGTCGTGGAAAACAGGGATGTCTAATAGCTCGCGTAGACGTGCTTCAACTTCAAAACAACGGGGAGCAGAAATGTCTTCAAGGTTGATGCCACCATAGACAGGTGCAATCAACTGCACTGTGCGAACAATTTCATCTACATCTTGGGTATCTAAACAAACAGGCCATGCATCAACATCGGCAAAGCGCTTAAATAAGGCCGCCTTACCTTCCATTACAGGTAGCGCTGCAGCTGGGCCGATGTTTCCAAGGCCTAAAACAGCTGAACCATCGGTTACGACGGCCACAGTATTGCGCTTAATAGTAAGGCGACGGGCATCTGATGGGTCAGCAACGATTGCTTGGCAAATACGAGCAACACCAGGTGTGTAGGCACGAGATAAATCATCACGAGTCTTTAGTGGCACCTTTGAGGCAATTTCAATCTTTCCACCAAGGTGCAAAAGGAATGTTCGATCACTTACCTTGCGAACAGTTAAATCTGAATTGAGAGAAATGGCTGCAGTAATTTGCTCTGCATGTTCTGCATCAATAGTGTCGCATGTTATATCGATGACAACTTTTTCAAGCAGGGATTCAACAACGTCAAGTGCAGTAATTGTTGCACCGGCTCCAGTAATAACTGTTGTTGCTAGTGCTACCGGGTTTGCATCAGGTGAACCTTCGACACGGATCGTAATTCCGTATCCAGGTGATGTAGATGCCATTTACACAACTCCATAAAGACGATCGCCAGCATCGCCTAATCCAGGAACGATGTAACCGTGCTCATTTAACTTTTCATCTAGTGCACCAGTCACGATTGTGATTGGGACCTTGCTATTGGCAAATTCCTTTTCAACTGCGGCAATTCCTTCGGGAGCAGACAAGATGCAAATTGCTGTGATGTCTGTTGCACCAAGATCAATCAAATAATGAAATGCCATAATCAAAGTTCCACCAGTTGCAAGCATTGGATCCAAAACGAAAACTTGACGACCAGAAAGATCATCAGGCAGACGATTTGCATATGTGCTTGCTTCTAAAGTTTTTTCATCGCGAACCATGCCAAGGAAGCCAACTTCTGCCGTTGGAACCAACTTGCTCATTCCTTCAAGCATTCCCAAGCCAGCGCGCAAGATTGGTACAACAACCGGGCGAGGTTCAGCCAATTTCTGGCCCTTTGTCTTTGTAACAGGAGTTGTTATCTTAACTTCATGTGTTCGAACATCGCGGGTAGCTTCATAGGCCAGAAGCGTTACAAGCTCTTCGACGAGACGTCGGAAGGTAGGTGAATCAGTGCGTTCGTCGCGCAAAACCGTCAGTTTGTGATTGATAAGCGGATGATCGGCGACATGTACTTTCATAGGTAATACCTTACAGGGGTTTTATTCCTTCCAAATGAGTGAAAGTATGGCCCCATGTCCGAATTCGAAGATGGTCTCGATGATGAGACCGAGGAGATTGAATCCTTCGATGACATACGCGATGAAGTGCGCGACCTCACAAGTGAAATGGATTTTGCAGTAGCTGCTTGGCATGAAGATGGCCGTTGGACCTTGGCAACCTTGCCCGATCCGTATGACATCGCGCAGATTATTACCAGACTGAAATCACAACAAACCAATGGTGGTTCGATTGCATTAATTGCAATAGATGAAGAGTTTTTCATTTTGATTCGTGTACTTGGTTCACATATTTCTTTATTCCTTAGCGATGCAACCGCAGCTTTGGACTATCCAGTTGCAGAAGAGTTAATGGAAATTGCAGATCTTCCGATCCCTGAAGATGATGAAGAGTCTGGCCCAGTCGGGCATCTAGAAATTTTGGCTGATCTTGGGTTAAGTGGCATGGAAATATCTGCGCTGTGTGATGATGAAGAATTGTTTCCTGATGAACAACTAGAAGCGATTGCGGCTCGACTTGGTTTTGGAGAAGAGTTCACGGAGCTTTTGGATCTGTGAACGATATTGAAATGATGCGTGTTGCTTTAGATGCAGCACGCAATGCAATTGCAAGTGGTGATATTCCAGTCGGTGCTGCGATATTTAATAGCAATGGTGAAGTCGTTGCGATCGGTCACAACGAAAGAGAACTTCACAATGATCCAACTGCACATGCAGAAATTGTTGCGATCCGCCGGGCAGCTGAAAAGTTAGGTGATTGGCATTTAACAGATCACACACTTGTTGTAACTTTGGAGCCATGCGCAATGTGTGCAGGTGCAATTGCCCAGTCTCGTTTACAAACAGTTGTGTTTGGTGCTTGGGATGAAAAAGCAGGTGCAGTTGGTTCTATGTGGGATCTATTGCGAGATCCACGCAGCACCTTTAGAACCGAAGTTCGTGCTGGCATTCTTGCTGATGAGTGTGGTGAATTAATTAAGAGTTTTATACAAGGAGTTCGTAAGAAGGATTAAGAATCACCATAGATCCTTCTTCCTCACCAACCATGCCTTCAGCACGCAATTGAGAACCAACTTCAAGCCCGGCAATTTCACGTCGACCCAAGAATTGCAATGCAACACCTCCGGTCTCATCCCAAATCTCAACCTCTAACACTGGTGCAGATCCACGAGGAGCGGTCTTAATTGAAGTGACACGACCCTGAACTTGTGCACGCTTGCGCCATTCAATCTTGCCGATTGGCGTCAGGTTTTCTGCGTAGTGGCTCACAGGTTCGACATCTACGGGAATAACCTTTTGAACAGTCTTTGGAGCACTTACTGATGCGACAGGTGTGGCTGGAACAAATGATGTTTTTCCAGATGCGATGCGTTCAACATCGAAAGGAACAATCGTTGCAACAACTCGTGGGAGCTGCGAAATAGGTGCTGCGATTTCTTCAGCGGTTTGATCATGTAGCAAACGGCCCAAGAATCCGGAGTACGCACGGCGTGGAAGCAGTAGAGTTAATTCAACATCTTGCTTTTCGGTCATTCGGATCGAATAATCCAATGCTGCATTTGCAAGTCGACGATCAGGGCAATCAATCAATTCAAGGGTGACATCATCTAGAGCGTCTGATGCCGCCCAAGCCCGTTGGATATCTTCAGCACGACGATCATCAATAACAAAGTGAACTGCTGACAAGTTACGAGGTTTTAAGCTTCGCGCATATCGAATCGCACCCACTGTTGCGATGTCTACATTGTCTACAAGAACTGTTACATCATGTCGTGCAATTGATGTTGCACGCTCTTGATGCTGTTTAACTTCTAGCGCTTCTTGTTCGCGTGTGTACTGATTATTAAACTTGAGCATCAGCAGAACTACTAGGGGTGTACCAATAACAACAACCCATGTTCCCTCTGAAAATTTAAGGACGGACAGGACGATTACCGTGAATACAGCAATTCCTGTTGCAAATCCATGAAGAATTACTTTTCGAATTCGATTTGGAGCATCTGAATTCATACTTCTTTTAGTCATACCAGCACCAGTAAGAGCAAAGCCAACAAAAACAGCTAGTGCATAAATGGCCGCAAGAATGGTGATGCTTGCACTGGTTACGATCACCAAGAGAGATGCAACTCCGGCTATAAAAAACACTCCATTAGAAAAGACTAATTTGTGACCACGTTGAGTCAGGCGTCTTGGGAGGAAACCATCATTAGCAACCATGTTGACCATATTCGGGAAAGCACTAAAACATGTGTTCGCGCCCGCAAATAAAATTAACATTGTTCCAAGTTGGGTTAGTACAAATAAAACATCCCCAATAAAACTGGTACCGAGCGCAGCTTTTGCAACAAGTGAAATAACTGTTGGCGTTCCATCTGCATACGGAATTGCTTGAGTTTCTTTTGCTAGCCATGCAATTCCAACGATCAAGGTACCAAGAGTAAGGCTCATCAGTATGAGAACTTTTCTGGCATTTACATGTTCAGGGGTCTTAAAGAGTGGAACACTGTCAGAAATAGCTTCTATTCCAGTCAGTGAAGCGCTTCCGTTAGCAAAAGCTTTCAAAATTAGAAGCATTGCAGCAACAGAGAGTAAACCTTGCGCCTGACCAATTGGAATTAAACCCTCGGCATCGACACTGTATACAGGTAACGAGCCATCAAAGTATCTGTAGATTCCGAA
>JBIIZP010000063.1:0-5704 GCA_044346215.1 Candidatus Planktophila sp. | reverse complement strand
TTCGAATTTTGGTGCGTGATAAGAACAAAATCATGGGTCAGCCTTGGGCACCTTTAGTTGATATCTGCGAGGGAAGTGCGGAAAATTTCACTGACCTACAAATGGCGCTGGAAGGTATTCACACAGCTTTTTACTTACTGCACTCGATTAACTTAGGCCCTCACTTTGATGAAATTGAAAGTGAAATGGCACGCAACTTTGCAAAAGCTGCCGAACAAGCCGGTGTATCGCAAATTATTTACTTGGGTGGAATCGCAAATGACGTGAACATCAGTAAGCACCTTGCATCCCGTGCGATGACAGGAACCTCACTTGCGACGACATCTGTTGCAGTCCTTGAACTACGTGCAGGAATCATTATTGGTTCGGGCTCTGCCAGCTTTGAAATGCTGCGCCATTTAACTCATCGATTGCCGATTATGACGACTCCTAAATGGGTTATGAACAAAACTCATCCGATCGCAATTCGAGATGTTTTGTATTACTTAAAGGGCGCAGCACGCTTAGAAAAGCCAGTTAATAAAGTATTTGATATTGGTGGTCCCGAAGTTTTGTCCTATGCCGACATGATGCAAAAATTTGCAAAGCTATCTGGATTGAAAAAGCGCTGGATTATTCGGGTTCCGGTTTTGACGCCAGGTTTATCTAGTTTATGGATTGGTTTGGTAACACCTGTACCAACAGCTCTGGCAAGACCTCTTGTTGGTTCGCTGATCAGCGAAGTAGTGGCAGATCCTGCAAAAAGTATTGATGCTTTGATTCCAAAGCCAGCTGAAGGTTTAATCGATGTAGAAAATGCAATTCAATTAGCACTGTCAAAGATCACAACCCATAACGTTGAAACACGTTGGTCTGATGCAACGATGCCAACTGCGCCATGGCAAAAAGCCCAAGGAGATCCTGATTGGGCTGGTGAAATGGTTTTGCGCGATCGACGCGAAAAGATCACCGATGTTCCAGCAGAAAATATTTGGCGCCAAGTCGAACGCATTGGTGGCGAAAATGGATGGTTTGGCTCTGATTTATTGTGGTGGGCACGTGGAGTTTTAGATCGATTCTTAGTAGGCGGCGTTGGTTTACGTCGCGGACGCCGTGATCCCGAATTTTTACGTGTCGGTGAAAGTTTAGATTTTTGGCGAGTTGAAGAGTTAGAACCAGGTCGCAGATTGAAGCTGTACGCAGAAATGGTGTTGCCAGGAAAAGCTTGGCTTGAATTCACAGTTACTCGCGAAAACGGAAAGACTAAAATTGTTCAAGAAGCAACATTTAATCCACGTGGATTAGGTGGACAGTTGTATTGGTATGCAATATCGCCGCTACACCTATTTGTCTTTCCAACTATGATCAGAAATATTGTTAAGAAAGCAAAAATAAATGCATGAGTTCACACCTGAAGTAGAAGCTCTTGCTGCTGAGATTTTGCAGTACAGCCTTGAACGTTTAAAGGATGATCCACCACTAGATGGTCCACGATCTGCTGAAGATTTGTTTAAGGAGGTTGGCAACACGATTACGGCCAAAGGTTTGGGCGGACACGAGGCACTTGCAGTTTTTACTAATGTTTTAGCTAAAGCTTGTATTTCTACTGATCACCCACGCAATCTGGCTTTTATCCCTTCAGCGCCAACCGAGTATGCAAATCTTTTTGATTTAGTTGTCGGTGCAAGTGCGCTGTACGGGGGATCATGGCAAGAGGGTGCCGGAGCCGTCTTTGCAGAAAATCAGGCAATTCAATGGCTTATTGATTTAGCAGGATTACCAGCAACTGCGGGTGGTGTATTTGTTCAAGGTGGAACTATTGGAAACCTTTCTGCATTAGTAGTTGCGCGGGCCGAAGCCCGAAAGAAAGTAGCTACTAGTGGTCGTTGGGTAATCGCGTGTAGTGAAGAAGCACATTCATCTATTGCGTCAGCTGCAAATGTTATGGATGTGGATGTGCTGAAAGTTCCAGTTGATTCAAATGGAAAGTTACAAGGATCCACTGTTGCCCAAGCAATTGATACCTTGCATGCAACCACGAATAATCGAGTCTTTGTAGTTGTAGCAACATCTGGCACAACTAACCTTGGAATTATCGACGACCTTAAAGGTTTAGGGAAAACCGCAAAGGAGCGCGATGTTTGGTTCCATGTAGATGGTGCTTATGGGTTAGCAGCACTGTGCGCGCCATCTGTGCGAAAAGATTTTGTTGGAATTGAAAATGCAGATTCCTTTATTGTCGATCCTCACAAATGGCTTTTTGCGCCATACGATGCCTGTGCACTTGTGTATCGCAATCCTGATCTGGCAAAGCAAACACATTCACAACATGCTTCCTACTTGGATACATTAAAAGATGAGAACTGGTCTCCATCTGATTATGCAATTAACTTAACTCGCAGAACTCGCGGATTACCTTTCTGGTTTTCACTTGCAGCCAATGGGACTGATGCTTACGCGAAAGCTATGGAACAAACATTGACCGTTGCACAACAAGCGGCAGAACTTGTTCGCAATCATCCAAATCTTGAACTGTTGTGCGAACCAGAACTTTCAATTGTTGCCTTTACTCGCAAAGGCTGGGCGAGCGCTGATTATCAAAAGTGGAGCGATCAACTATTGGAGGATCAGGTCGGATTTATTCCACCATCATCACACAGGGGAAACCCAATTTTGCGTTTTGCAATTGTTAATCCATGGACGAAAATCACCGATATTCAACTAATTCTCGACAGGCTGTAAATCCCACACTTTTTATTCGCCCTGGCGTAGGATTTACCCCATGTCCGCACAAGAAGAGTCAGCGATTAATACTGGCCTGAGCGACCTCGAAGTTCGCATCCTGGATTTTGAAGGCAATTGGTGGCGTTATGCCGGTGCCAAAGAGTCTGCAATCAAGGAGCTCTTTGATCTGAACGCACCTCGCTACTATCAACTATTAAATGATTTGATCGACCGTGATGACGCTCTAGCTGCCTCACCCATGCTAGTTAAGCGCCTTCGCCGCCTGCGCGAGGCCCGTATGGCCACACGCGTAGTCCGCTAGCCCCGCTCAACCCTTCAATCTCTGTCTCGTTTTGCGCCTGCCAAATAAAGGCTCTAGATTTGGCGTTAGCACTCTCGGGGTGCGAGTGATAAAGCGCCCCGCCAAACGAAGTACTAACGCAAGGAGCACAACTCATGGCAAAGCAGATTGCCTTTAATGAAGAAGCACGTCGCGGTTTAGAGCGCGGCATGAATATCTTGGCTGATGCGGTCAAGGTAACCCTTGGACCTCGTGGACGTAACGTCGTTCTCGAGAAGAAGTGGGGCGCCCCAACAATTACTAATGATGGCGTTTCCATTGCAAAGGAAATTGAACTTGATGATCCGTGGGAAAAGATCGGCGCAGAACTAGTTAAGGAAGTTGCGAAGAAGACTGATGATGTTGCCGGTGACGGAACAACAACTGCAACAGTTTTGGCTCAAGCACTAGTGCGTGAAGGTTTACGTAACGTTGCTGCCGGATCAAACCCAATGGCGCTCAAGCGTGGAATTGAAAAAGCCGTGGCAGAAATCGTTGCCGAGCTTCTATCAATGGCTAAGGCTGTTGATTCGAAGGAGCAGATCGCTGCAACTGCATCTATTTCTGCAGCGGATGCAACAATCGGTGAAATGATCGCTGAGGCGATGGACAAGGTTGGAAAAGAAGGCGTAATCACCGTAGAAGAGTCAAACACATTTGGTCTTGAGTTAGAGCTTACCGAAGGTATGCGCTTTGATAAGGGTTACATCTCTCCATACTTTGTAACTGATCAGGATCGCATGGAAGTTGTTCTAGAAGACGCTTATGTTTTGATCGTTAACTCCAAGATCGCAAACATCAAGGATTTAGTTCCAATCCTAGAAAAGGTTATGCAATCAGGTAAGCCACTTGTAATCATCGCTGAAGATGTTGAAGGCGAAGCCCTTGCAACACTAGTTGTTAACAAGATTCGTGGAACTTTCCGTTCAGCAGCTGTTAAGGCACCAGGTTTTGGAGATCGTCGTAAGGCGATGCTTCAGGACATTGCAATCCTTACAGGTGCAACTGTAATTTCGGAAGAAGTTGGGCTTCGTCTAGATGCTGCAGAGATGGATCTTTTGGGTCGCGCTCGCAAGGTTGTTATCAGCAAGGAGGAGACAACAATCGTTGAAGGCGCTGGCGATGATGCTCAGATTAAGGGTCGGGTCCAGCAGATCCGTAATGAAATTGAAGCTTCTGATTCAGATTACGACCGCGAGAAGTTGCAAGAGCGTCTTGCAAAGCTTGCTGGTGGCGTAGCTGTTATCAAGGCAGGTGCTGCAACTGAGGTAGAACTCAAGGAGCGTAAGCACCGCATTGAAGATGCGGTTCGCAATGCAAAGGCTGCAGTAGAAGAAGGAATCGTTGCCGGTGGTGGCGTTGCGCTTCTGCAAGCAGGTGCAGCAGTGTTCAAGCGTCTAACAGGTTTAACTGGCGATGAAGCAACTGGTGCAAAGATTGTTGAATATGCAATCGAGGCGCCAATCAAGCAGATCGCAGTTAACGCAGGACTCGAAGGCGGAGTAGTTGTAGAAAAGGTTCGCCATCTCCCTGCAGGACAAGGTTTAAATGCTGCAACTGGTGAATATGTAGACATGATCAAGGCTGGAATCATTGATCCAGCTAAGGTGACACGATCTGCATTACAAAATGCTGCATCAATTGCTGCGCTGTTTATTACAACAGAAGCGGTTATTGCAGATAAGCCAGAAAAGGCTGCCGCTGCCCCACAAGGTGGCGGAGATATGGACTTCTAAGCCATTCTTAACCAATAGTTACGCATAACGCCGTCTTCCAATTAACAGGAAGGCGGCGTTCTGCCTTACCCTTAAGCCATGGCAAAGAAATCACTGCTCTCTAGAAAAGTGAAAGCTCTTAAAAAGGATGCTTCTACACAAGAGCTGACATCAACAAGTGCAGTTGTCGCTTTTGATGCAAAGGATCTTGCCCGCAATGCAGCCCTTGATGTTGCAGAAAAGCGCGATCAAGTTGGTGGATTTGTATCTGTTGATTTTGATGATGACAATCGTGTAGCAACATATTTGTATGAAGCAAACCTTGCTGGTTACAAAGGTTGGCGTTGGTGCATCACAATTGCAAAAGTTGATGTTGATGCACAACCAACAATTTGCGATGTAGTTGTTCTTCCGGGACCTGATGCATTACGTGCACCCGAATGGATTCCATATCGTGATCGAATTTTGCCGGGTGATGTTGGCGTTGGCGACATTGTTCCAAGTGCACTAGATGACACACGTTTAGTTCCGGGACAACAAGGGTTACCACAGGATGAAGATCTTGAGACTGCGATGGCGATTGAACTTGGTTTAGGTCGTGCACGTGTTCTTTCAATTGAAGGACGTGACCAGGCAGCAAAGCGTTGGTATGAAGGTGAACGTGGACCTAATGCTCCTGTTGCCCAGTCAGCACCAAAGCCATGTCATAGCTGTGGCTTCTTTATTCCGATCGCTGGATCATTACGCGCAACCTTTGGCGTATGCGCAAACGCGATTTCACCCGATGATGCACGCGTCGTGAGCGTGGATCATGGCTGTGGAGCACATTCGGAAGCGACCTTCACAGAGCCGGTGTTAAACTAAGCACCTGCTATCGCAACCGCGATACATATTTACATACCAGTAAAGAAAACTAGCAAGGAGCCCTCCCCATGCCTACAGGACG
>JBIIZP010000062.1:0-5892 GCA_044346215.1 Candidatus Planktophila sp. | reverse complement strand
GGCCCAGCCCTTACTCAAATCGAAGAAGCTAAAAAGGTTTGTCAGCGCTGCATTGTTAAGGAGCCTTGCTTGGCTTGGGCTCTAGAAAGTGGCCAGGATGCCGGAGTATGGGGCGGGTTGTCTGAGGATGAACGTCGTGCGCTTAAGCGTCGTGCAGCACGTAATCGTGCGCGTTTAATGGAGCAACAAAACCAGATTTAAAGTGGGAAGCGCAGCTTGGCTTGCGTTCCCTTATCAGTTGATTCCAACTTAAGTTCACCCTGTAATTCATTTTCTGTAAGTGTTCGAACAATTTGCAGACCCAAATTAGCTGAAGTCATTAGATCAAAGTCATCAGGTAAGCCAACTCCATCATCTGAGATAGTTACCAATCCTTCATTGCTATAGCGTTGAAGCTCAATCTTCAATTGTGTACCAGATTTAGCAAGCCCATGTTCCAGCGCATTATGAATAAGTTCAGTGACAACGAGCGACAATGGCGTTGCAACACGTGATTCCAATAAACCTATTTCACCAATTCGTTCAATGTGCAGCTCCCCCATTCGAGGGCTGAGCTCTAGAGAATGAGTGACTAGAGAACTCAAAAGCTCGTCAAATGAAACAGTGGTTTTGGTGCTATTGGACAATGTTTCGTGCACCAATGCAATCGATGCGATCCGACGGACCGCCTCATCTAAGGCTGCAGCGGCAGCAGGATCTTCAATTCGACGTGACTGTAAACGCAGTAGAGCCGAGACAGTTTGAAGGTTGTTTTTCACACGATGATGAATCTCACGGATAGTGGCATCTTTAGTTACTAATTCGCGGTCGCGTCGTCGTAGCTCAGTCACATTTTGAAGTAAAACAATTGCACCGATCTTATCGGTTCCGGCAATAAGTGGTAGAACCAACAAATCAATTGTCGCACCCAGATTAACAATTTCAACTCTTTGTAAAATTTTTCCATTTAAACGAGAACGAATGCCTTCTTCGTGCGGGTTAAGTGATGCGGTTACAACTTGCTCTGCAATTTCGCCAAGATTTTTACCCTCTAGATCCCCGCGCCAACCCATGCGAGAAAAAGCTGACTTTGCATTAGGGCTTGCATAAGAAATAGCAGAGTTAGCATCCAGACGAATCAAGCCATCGCCAACCCGAGGCACCGGTTCAAACAACGACCCAGAATCTTTGTAAGGAAAAGTTCCTTCAGTGACCATTTTATACAAGTGGTTTGCTAGATCCTGATAGTTACTTTCCAGCTTTCCAGAGCCACGGGAGTGCTCAACATTTCTATGGCTTGAAACAACTGCAATCACTTGACTTTCGTATGTGACTGGAATCGATTCTAATTTAACCAGCATTTCACCTATTTTTTCAGGATCGCTGGCTCTAATTATTTCATCGCCCGATAGCGCATCATCGATAATGGGTTTAGATCCCCATAAAACTTCATCCCCAATAACATCATTAATATAAACAGTTGAAGTTGTCGTCGGTCGAATATGACCAATTGCGATATGTCCAGTTGGCCACATCGTGATGTCTTTGCGGATTGGAACCCACAGAATCAAATCTGCAAATGAGAGATCTGACAAGAGTTGCCAATTAGCAACAAGAGCCCGCAATCTTTCGGCCTGATCAATAGTGATAGTTGTTCTTGAACCCAATAACTTTTCAAGTTGGAGCATCGTTACTTCCACTCCGCCAAATGAATCTCAATCTCTTGGGTAGCAAACCACACCAGTTCGTCATCTCCTTGAAAAGCAAGAAGGGCGCACTGCAGCTGATCCCATGGCAATGGTGATTTCAGAGTGATTGAATCTTCATAGTTTTCAGCGATCTGCTCATCTATTACTTCAAAAGCCAGAACAATTCCGGGGGCTTTTTCTGAGAGACGCAGCTCTAGAGCTTCTTCACCGGCAGCGATAGAGAGCAAATACTCAAGCTCTTCCTCATCACAACCCAAATTATCTGAAATAAATGCTGGGGTTGGTGCAAATACCTCATCAGCATCAATACTCTTTGTCAGGACAAAAGCTTCAAGATCTTTATGGCCGATGGGAAGGTATGCCCGCATTGGCCCATAGTAATAGATCTTATGAAATCATTTCTCGGGCTAATTCAGCGATCGCCTTACGCAGGTGTGAGCGCTCATTTGTCTCAACCATGGTCGCATGTTCATCTTCGGCGGCTTGGACTGATCGAACCTCCTGTTTCATGCTTCGTACACGGATCGGTTTTAGTGCAGTAGCGGTGGAAAGAAAACGTGCCATTTCCACATCTCCTCGTTTACCTGAAGACTTCATGTTTTGAGTAAAACTCAATTGAGCTCGTATTGAAGTTTGTTGCAATAAATCAACTACTTGAACTAGTCGGTGATGACCCAAGTAATCTGCGCGGGAAGTTATCATCAGTTCGTCTGCTTGATCGCAACACCAGGTTGTAACAGTTGATGTCCACCTCCTATCTGTTAAACGATTTGATAGGCCCGAGACAGAACCTATATCCAAGACCACACAATCAAACTCATCAGTTACTTTACTCATGAACTGGTCTAACTCATCTGACGTATCTTGAGTTATCTCTGATAGCGAAAAATTTGGAGCAATCTTCTTCCATTGTGAATTATCAGTAATTTTTCGCATCGATAGGCGAGGCGAAAGAGATGGTGCTCGAAAGTTTGCCTCAATTAACAGGGTAGATTTTTCGAGCAAACTTAACTCCATAGCTAGATTGAGTGCGATAAAGGTGCAACCGGTATAACTACCTGCAGAGCCAATTGCAAAAACCTTTGAATTTCGAACTTTGCGTTGAGTAACTGCACTTGTCCGCACCAATGGCGTACGCACAAATCCACGAACCAAGGAGATTAGATCTGTGCTTACAGATGGCAAAGGGTGTAAAACATCAAAATCACCATTTGCCACATTGGGTAAAGAAAAACCGATCATCTGTCGGACAACTCCGTTGAGAGATTCGATTAATCTCTTGTCTGCACCTGGCAAATCTGTACCAAAGATAAGCAGCGCGTTCTGGCTGAGTTCAGTATTTGATTGAAGGTAACTGTGCAATGAACCCCAATCAATAGCTCGAAAAACTACATTCCACCCTTGGGCATATAAAGTCCCGGCAACAAATCCTTCGGCTTCGGAGTTTGCAATCGCAGTGATGACGGTTGGCATTTCAAGTTCAGACATGTGAACGCACAACAACTAGTCGGCCTTGTGTTGTTGCGCTTAACATGCGAAGAACTTGTGTTTCTTCAATCGCAACAGTTATAGATACATCTCCGCCTAAAGAGTTCTTTGAACTATCCAAGCCGATTAGAGTTACTCCGCCAAGAATCAAAATTGGATCAATGACCTCTTCTCCATTACGTGAATCAAGGACCCAATACAGATCTACTGAATCACCAACAAATATTCCGGAAGCTAAATCCCCTGAACGAAGATTCAGCGGGACTGCACTAGTTGCCATTGATTCTGCGGAGCTACTTACATCGGCTATCGAGATGACCTCGCCCACCTGCATCTGGCGTGTGGCAACTAAGCCAACAATCTGATCGGATTCTCTCAAGTAATACTCAGTGCTCTTGCCCAGGTTTAAGTGATCTGTCCTTAGATCTGTTAGATCAATGACATGACCTGGCGTTACCTGTTGTGCAATCACCCAATAGTTGTAACCTCTATTTGAATATGTTGAGATAAAAAAGGCAGATGCAAACGCGGCAACAATCAAGGTAATCGCAAGAGGCATACGTGCACTATAGGAATCCTTTTTATTTTTCATAGGGACACCTAACGGGCTAGAACGACATCTCACCTGAATTTATCCACAGTCAGTCAAAGGTATGAGTACATCAGAGACTTAAGAGTGAGTGTGTCGCTCGTGAACCACGCAACGGTAGCTCTATGACAACCCAACCTGACTTCGACCAAATGCCAACTTTTACAATTACAGAGTTAACTCCACTTTCAAGTGACCCCCATGAAGATTTTCTGCACCCTGTCCTAGAGATGTTTCGTCCAACCCCGCAGATAGAAATGGCTAAGAAGCCTCGGCTCTACTTAGTGCCCAGCACCTTTGGTGAAGAGTTTGATGCAGAGTTTGCACCTCAGCCAACCTCTGCCACCACGCTCCCAGATATCACTCCATTGATACACCAATTCATCCATAATGTTCTGGAAATTTGGGCAGGTAGACGCTCTTCTCAACAACTTCAGTTGTCATGTCATTACACGATATTTACTCAGCTACAGCGTGCCACTGGCTCGTTGTCAGAGATTGGACGAGTGCGCAAAACAAGAATCACTGAGCCATTAGATGGTGTGTGTGAAGCAACGGTCACAGTGCGATTTGGAAACCGCTTGCGTGTGGTTGCAATCAGATTTGAAGGATTGGACGGACGTTGGTTATGTACCTGTCTAACACTGATTTAAATTTAAGCTGCGCCTCCGTGGCATCGCTTAAACTTTTTACCTGATCCGCATGGGCACGGTGCATTTCTGGATACTTCACCAGTTGTACGAACTCCTGATTCATCCGCAGCTGTGTACTGCAGGCCTGTCTGAGGTAATTGCTTAGATTCAAGTCCTGGAGCCATAACTTTATTGCTTGCACTCTCCACTGTGACCTCGATGTTAAACACGAAGCCTGCGATCTCCTCTTTAACACCATCCATCATCGCCGCAAATAGATCGAAACCTTCTTTTTGGTATTCAACAAGTGGATCACGTTGGGCCATCGCACGAAGGCCAATTCCCTCTTGCAGATAATCCATTTCATAAAGATGCTCGCGCCACTTTCGATCCAACACCGATAGCAAGACCTTGCGCTCAAGTTCGCGCATAACTTCATCACCTAAGGCTTGCTCACGTTGCGCGTACGCAGCTTCGCAATCTTCAAGTACCTGTGCGGTGATGAAATCTGCGTCTAGTCCAATGCGTGAACCTGCTCTAGCTTCAAGTTCTTCGATGCTAAATGAGATTGGGTAAATTGTTTTAAGCGCGGTAAATAAGGTGTCTAGATCCCAATCCTCTGCATAACCGTCGGCAGTTGCTCCTGCGATGTAAGCAGACAAAGTATCTGAAACAAATACTGCAACCTGACTCTTGATGTCTGCGCCTTCCAGAACCATGCGACGTTCGCCATAAATAACGGTGCGTTGACGATTCATGACATCGTCATACTTCAAAACATTTTTTCGCATTTCAAAGTTCTGGGCTTCTACCTGAGTTTGAGCAGATTTAATCGCATTTGAAACCATCTTTGATTCGATGGGTGCATCATCTGGAAGTCCGGCTGCGGTTAAGAAGCGCTCCATAATTCCTGAGTTAAATCGACGCATTAATTCATCTTGCAAAGAAAGATAGAAACGTGACTCACCTGGATCGCCTTGGCGACCTGAACGACCTCGAAGCTGATTGTCGATTCGACGTGATTCATGGCGTTCAGTTCCTAGAACGTAAAGTCCACCAAGTCCAACAACTTCTTCATGTCCGGTTTCAACCGCCGACTTCTGTCGAGCAATTTCTGCTGGCCATTGCTTTTCATATTCTTCAGCGTTATCTACTGGAGAGATTCCACGACGTTGTAATTCAAAATCTGCCATGAACTCTGGGTTTCCGCCCAACATAATGTCGGTACCGCGGCCTGCCATATTTGTCGCAACGGTTACTGCGCCCTTAACACCCGCGCGTGCAATGATCGCCGCTTCGCGTTCGTGATGTTTTGCATTGAGAACTTCATGAGGAACTCCGGCTTTACGCAGGAATGCAGATAACTCTTCAGACTTTTCAACGCTTACTGTTCCAACCAACACAGGTTGGCCCTTTCGGTAACGTTCAACAATATCTGCAGTTACCGATGCAAACTTTCCGATCTCAGTTTTGTAGACTAAATCTGGCGAATCAA
>JBIIZP010000061.1:0-5895 GCA_044346215.1 Candidatus Planktophila sp. | reverse complement strand
ACAATTCTTTCCTCATCAAGAATTTCGCGTGCCACTACTTCATCAAAAAGAACCTTGCCATTTTCCTGCTTGTACTTGCTGGCTGCTGCCAACATCTTCTCTACACGAGGCGGTAGATACGAGTATGCATAAATCTGTCCATGTGGATGAGAAAGAGTGACGCCGATTTCTTCTCCACGATTTTCAAATGGTGCAATGTGCTGAATAAAACTTTCCTTAGACAATTCTGCGGTTCTATCAATCCATGCTTCAAGCAACACTCGAACACGTTGGGCAGATAAGTCCTTGAATGCATTGCCGTGCTCGGCGGTAAAACAAATTACTTCGCACTTTCCTGCAGCTGTTCCTAAATCTGTATCCGGACCAACAATGTCAGGCAGCGCCCAATCTCCGACAGGAGGGCGCAATGATGGAGATCGGTTATCAAAGACAACTACTTCAAAATCTGATTCTGGAATTTCGGTGAGAAGTTCACCAGTGGTGGGACACAAAGGACACAACTCCTTGGGCGGAAGAAAAATTCTTCCTTGACGATGCGCCGCCATGGCAATCCACTCATTAACCAAGGGATCTAGTCGAAGTTCTCCGATTCCTGGCTGCTCCTCTTGGGGGCGAGAATCGTGAGCGGTACGCGCTTGGCCTGCGGTGTCGTAGTAACGAATAGTTCGCCCATCGGCCATTTGGCGATCATTTCTTGTGACGCCGGCGCTAAGTTTTTTACTCTCGCTCATAGTGTCGTTACTCTACCTTTGTGAGCAAGCAATCTGCACTATTGAGCGCCCCTACATCTTCATTGTTGCTCGAAGTTGTCGATGGAGCCCTGATCATTCAACACTGGGGCGCGGTTCTTCATGGAGATTTAGCATCAGTTCAAACAGCGATCCGCCCATCAATTGCAAATAGTTCTTGGGACTTTCCTCAATTTCCAGGAATTATGCGCGAAAGCTCCCGTGGCTTTTTGGGTCGCCCAACTTTGTCAGGACACCGACTAGGAAAAGCTTGGTCAACTAAGTTTGAAGTAACTGATTTTCATCACAACGCAAATAATGTGATCGTGACATTGCGAGACTTTCATGCAGAGCTCGAAGTAATTCTTAATTTTTCTTTAGATGTTCATGGAGTTTTGACACAAAAAGCTTCTGTTAAGAATCTTGGATCAACTGATTATTGCCTCAACGAATTCATTCATTGGCTTCCATTGCCAAAAGAGGCAACACAAACTTTAGATTTTGCTGGGCGTTGGTCAAATGAAAGAAATCCTCAGAGGAAAGATATTGCAACAGGCACTTGGGTACGTGAATCTAGAGAAGGCCGAAGCGGTCACAATTTTTCTATTGCCGATATTGCACTTACTGCCCAAACTTCTTTTCAGTCAGGTAATGCTTGGGCGACAAGTATTGCCTGGAGCGGAAATTCACATTATCTAGTTGAAAAACTTTTTGATGGATCGGTTTCAATCGGAGCTGGCGAACTATTACTTCCAGGTGAATTAACGCTTGCAGCGGGTGAAATCTACGAGGCACCTACGCTTGTTTCCGTTTTTTCTTCCGAAGGTCTAGACGGCGTCAGTAGCTCTTATCACTCACACCTTCGCGCGAGACCAATGCATCCCAAGCGACCACGCCCATTAACGCTCAATATGTGGGAAGCGTTGTACTTTGAACACAACGAAGAAAAGATCAAAGCACTTGTCGATGTCGCAGCAGAAATTGGAATTGAACGCGTCGTCTTGGATGATGGCTGGTTTCATTCACGTCGAAATGATCGCGCAGGACTTGGTGATTGGGTCATAGATCCAGCGGTTTGGCCACATGGTTTGTCACCCATTATTAAGTACATCAACGACAAAGGAATCGAATTTGGCCTTTGGTTTGAAGGCGAGATGGTTAACCCAGATTCTGATCTCTACCGCGCACACCCTGAATGGATTTTGCATGAGGGTGATCGCGTTCCACCACTGTGGAGACATCAGTTAGTTCTAGATCTTGGTCATGAAGGTGCCTTCAAGCATGTGCTTGAGCAAACTTCTGCAATTCTTTCTGCGCACAATATTGCTTACATCAAGTGGGATCACAACCGAGTTCTGGTTGATGCAGGACACCTTGGCCAAGCTGGGGTACATCGCCAAACACAAGCAATTTATCGTTTGTTTGCTGAACTTAAGGCGCGTCACGCAGGTTTAGAGATTGAATCCTGCGCATCTGGTGGAGCACGTATTGATCTTGGAGTAATTGATCTTGTAGATCGTTTCTGGACTAGCGATAACAACGATGCGTTGGAGCGCCAAACTATTCAGCGCTGGACTGCGCAAGTTATCGCTCCTGAACTACTAGGAACCCACATTGGACCAACCCATGGACACCAAACTGGGCGCACACTTGAACTATCAATGCGTGCGACAACAGCACTCTTTGGTCATGCTGGAATCGAATGGAATATCACTGAAGCAACTAGCGAAGAGCGAAAGCATTTAGCTACTTGGGCAAAGTACTACAAAGAAAATCGCGCACACTTGCATTCAGGAAAAATGGTTCGCGTTGATTATCCTGAATCTCATGCCTATCTACATGGTGTTACAGCCCATGATCTTTCACGAGCAATCTTTGCTTTTGTTCAGTTAACCCCAACTGTTGCAATTCATCCATCACCACTTAAGTTCCCAGGGCTGAATCAATCTGCAAGTTACACAATCAAAGCTGTTTATCCTGCTGGCAAACCACGGTTCATGTTAATTACTCCACCTGAATGGATCAGCGGAGTAACAATGTCTGGATCAGCCCTTGCATCAATTGGTGTAACTGCGCCGATTCTGGCCCCAGCAAATGCTTTCGTAATTGAAATTACTAAGGCTTAATCAATCCAATTCAGAGTTCGTTCGACAGCCTTTTTCCATCCTGCATAACCAACAGTTCGCTGTTGTTCAGTGCTGGTTGCGCTCCAACGTCTTGATTGCTTCCATTGTTTTCTTACTTCATCAGTTGATGACCAGTAACCAACTGCAAGTCCTGCTGCATATGCTGCACCGAGCGCGGTTGTTTCACCAATCAAAGGTCGAGTGATGTCGATTCCCATGACATCTGCCTGCATCTGCATACATAAAGAGTTCGCGGTGATTCCTCCATCTACACGCATCTCTTTCATTGGTACACCGCTATCGGCAACCATGGCATCCATGACATCTCGAGTTTGATAGCAAATTGCTTCAAGTGCTGCTCGCGCAAGGTGAGCTTTAGTTGCTGCTCGTGTCAGACCAACAATTACTCCACGTGCATCGCTGCGCCAATAGGGAGCGAATAGTCCAGAAAAAGCTGGAACAAAGTACACACCTGCAGTATCTGTAACAGATGATGCCAAGCCTTCAGTTTCTGCGGCATTAGAGATAATTCCTAATTGATCACGTAGCCACTGAATAGCAGAGCCAGTCACGGCAACTGAGCCTTCTAGTGCGTAATGCGCTGGCTGATGACCTAATTTGAAACAAACAGTTGTCAATAAACCGTTCTTTGAGCGAACAATTTCAGTTCCGGTATTTAACAATGCAAAGTTTCCGGTGCCATAGGTTGTCTTTGATTCGCCTCTTGCAAAGCAAACCTGTCCAACCATTGCCGCTTGTTGATCTCCCAAAATTCCAGCGATAGGAATTGATGTACCAAAAGGACCACGAGGATCGGTCATTGCATAAACTTCAGATGATGATTTGATATCTGGAAGTGCTGTGCGCGAAACCCCAAATATTGAAAGCAGTTCCTGATCCCAATCCAATGTTTCAAGGTTCATTAAAAGAGTACGGCTTGCATTAGTGACATCGGTTGCGTGCACTCCGCCGCGAACACCACCTGACAAGTTCCACAGCAACCATGAATCAATGGTTCCAAATCTGGCATTTTCGCTATGCGCTGCTGGAACATGAGACAAGAACCAATTCATCTTGCTTCCGGCAAAGTACGGGGCAATAGTTAATCCTGTTTTATGACGGATTACACCTTGTTGTTCTTGGGTCAGAGTTGATAAGAAATCAGTTGTTCGGGTGTCTTGCCACACAATGGCATTGCTCAAAGGTTGACCCGTTGTCACATCCCAGACCACAGTTGTTTCTCGCTGATTAGTTAAGCCAATAGCTGCAAGATCTGAGCCCAATATGTTGGCTTGCTTGAGCGCTCCAGCAACAACCTCTTGAACCCGCTCCCAAATTTCAGCGGCATCATGTTCAACCCATCCGGCCTGAGGCAGTATCTGGCGATGTTCCATTTGATGCTGCCCAACTACTTGGCCCGAATGATCAAAAATCATAAATCGGGTACTACTGGTTCCTTGATCCAAGCTGCCGATGTAAGCCACGATGCGCAAAACCTCTCGCTGTAAGTTAGTCTTAGAGTACTCAGTCGTAACGGAGATTCAACGCATATGTTCTTGTCGCAACTTGGCCCAGACCAGCGCGAATCTGCCGTCTCACAATTAGCCACAGAGCAATTCGACATCCTGGTTATTGGCGGGGGAGTTACTGGCGTTGGCGCAGCCCTTGATGCAGCCTCTCGTGGACTGAAAGTCGCCCTGATCGATTCGCAAGATATTGCAGCTGGAACTTCAAGCAGATCCAGCAAATTAATCCATGGCGGTCTGCGCTATTTGGAACAGTATGACTTCAAACTTGTTCGTGAAGCTTTGCATGAACGCGAATTAATGGTTGCAACACTGTGTCCGCACCTTGTAAAGCCAGTTGGATTTCTATTCCCACTTACTGAAAAGTTTAAAGAGCGCACCTATGTAGGAGCAGGTCTTGCTCTCTATGACGCGCTTCGAGGGTTTCAACGTGCATTGCCTTGGCACAAGCACTTAAGCCAAAAACAGATTAATGAAATTGCACCTTCATTGCGCCATGACATTGTTACAGGTGCAATTAAGTACTTTGATGCCCAGGTTGATGATGCAAGGCACACAATGTCAGTAGCTCGTACAGCTGCCCGTCATGGCGCAATCATTGCAACTCGTGTTGCAGCTGAGACATTAATACGCGAAGGTAAACGAGTTGTTGGAGTCAATGCTCGCGATCTTGAAACTGGAAAGAAGATAGCAATCAAAGCTGGAGCCACAATTATGTGTGCTGGCATCTGGAGTGATGAGCTGCATGAAAAATTTGAACTAAAACCTGGATACGGCGTGACTATGAGCAAAGGTGTGCACATTGTGCTGCCAGGCTCTGCTATCAAATCTGATGCTGGAATTATTCTGAAAACTGCGGTTTCGGTTCTTTTCTTGATTCCTTGGGGAGACAAGTGGATCGTCGGAACAACAGACACTCCTTATGATGGGGATCGCGCAGAACCATACGCTTCACGGGAAGATGTTCAATACATTCTTGATCAAGCCAACAGAGTTTTGGCACCCGAATTAAAAGCTGAAGAAATCATTGGCGTTTATGCAGGATTGCGTCCATTAGTTGCAAACATAAAGAGCGCGACAACTACAAAACTTTCACGCGAGCACACCGTTGATCGTCCAGCACCTGGATTTGTGTCAATCGCCGGTGGAAAGTACACAACCTATCGAGTCATGGGTAAGGATGCTGTTGATCGCGCAGTTATTGAACTTCGCCGAATTACACAAGATTCAGTCACCGAAAAACTTCCGCTAGTTGGAGCAGATGGCTACTTTGCATTGGAGCAACAGAAAGAGCGCATTGCTCAAGAATCCGGTCTTGATGTTGAGACAGTCACCCATCTTCTCAATCGTTATGGCTCATTAATTAGCGAAATTCTTGAAATCATTGCGCATGAGCCAAAGCTTGCAAAGAAATTAGATGCAGTTCTTCCTTACATCAAGGCAGAAATCGTTTATGCCGCATCCCATGAAGGTGCACGAACAGTTGATGATGTAATTTCACGTCGCACACGTTTG
>JBIIZP010000060.1:0-6000 GCA_044346215.1 Candidatus Planktophila sp. | reverse complement strand
CGTGGCACCAAAGAATTCAGCCAATGTAGATAGTTTGCAGTTACGCACTTCATCACGGTCCAGCACGGCTCTTGCTAATCGTGCCGTATCAACAGTCAAATAATTCGGCCAAACAATTTCATGAACTTTTGTCGCTGCCTTCAAGAAACTTAAATCAAAAGGTGAGTTATGTGCAACCACAACGGTTTCATCTGGACTGCCCAGAAATTCAAACAGGGTAGGAAGAATTTCGTCAATGAACGGAGCTGAAATCAGCATTTCATCTGAAATTCCCGTTAACTGCGTTATGAAATAAGGAAGAGAATGTCCTGGATCTATAAAGCTTTGAAAGGTTCCTACAACTTCACCGCCGCGGACTTTGACAACACCGATTTCAGTGATTCCTGCACCTAAACGAGGAGAGCCACCAGAAGTTTCGAGATCTAGAACGGCAAAGGTTGTCTCTGCGAGAGTTCTTTCTTCCATCTTAGGCATGTGTTCAATCGTATGTTATTGATCTGACAATGATTAAGTCGTATTCTTTAAGCATGTCAGTTCATGGAGCACCAGAGGGTTGGATGCAGGATTGGTCCGCTCAAGGTACGGGAAAAAATGCACATGTAGGTGTCTTATTGGTTCATGGCTTCACAGGATCGCCAGCATCTATGCGCCCGTGGGGAGAGTTTTTGCATTCAAAGGGTTACACAGTGCGTGTGCCACTATTGCCAGGTCACGGCACTACACCTGAAGACCTGAACAAAGTTAAGTGGCATGAATGGCCAGCCAAGGTCCATTTTGAGTTAAGCGAGTTGCGCAAAAGTTGCGATGTAGTTTTTCTAGTGGGACTTTCTATGGGTGGGGGAACGGTTCTAAACGTTGCCTCTTCTATCAACAACGAATTAGCTGGAGTAATTTTGGTTAATCCAATGATCCACATAAAAGGTATTCCAGTTGAGTTGGCCTTTTTCATCTCAAGATTTCAGAAAATGCGCACCAGTGTTGGAGATGACATCAAACGTCCAGGAATTACCGAATGGGGTTATGACGCATTACCAACAAGAGGTATTCACCAACTTCTGAAAATGCTTCGAATCACACGTCGTAATTTGAGCACAATTACCGTGCCGGTCCAGTTGTTCCATTCTGTAGATGATCACACTCTTCCAGTAACAAACACTGAGATCATTCTGGATGAGCTCGGATCGACAAATAAGAGTCGAATTGAGTTAGTGAACAGTTATCACGTAGCAACCATGGATTACGATCAAGAGCTAATTTTTCAAAACTCACTGACTTTCATTGAAGCCAATACAAAATAACTTTAGGAAAGCGCAAGACTTACGGCAATACCGAGGATTCCAAGGGCCGATATTGCAGTCAATACCCTTCGGACAGAGGGTCTTTGAATGTACGTCGCTGATTTTTTTACAGTCCAAATCAAGCCGATATTCCAAATGATTGAAATCAAAGCCCACGTAGCCCCAAGGGCAACAATTCCAAATCCCAATGAAGTTTCCTTCGGGATAAATGCAGGAATGAAGGCAACAGCATAAACGGCTGCCTTTGCATTGGTTAAGTTTGTAATCAGCCCTAATCTAAAAGAAGCCCAGGCAGAAGTTACTTCATTGCTATATAGGTCAAAGTTTCCAAATTCCTTGCGAAGTGACAAGAATGTTTGCGCAGAGATGAAGGTTAAAAACAAAACTCCAGACCATTTCAAAATTGAATATGCAGTATCTGAGCGAGTAAAGATTGCAGAGAGTCCGATTGCACTAGATACGCTCCAGATCAATATGCCCAAGCAGTTTCCGATTGATGAAAGAAAAGCTGCTTTTGGTCCACCAATAATTGATTGACGTAGAACCATGGCAACACCTTGACCTGGGATCATTACCAACAAAGTTGTGGCAACGATAAATGATGGAAGATTTTCTAAGAGCGCGGCCACAATCACTTACTCCGTGGTTTTAGAGTCAGTTCCTCTACATCTATGCGATTGGCTTTAAAGTTGTTAACAGGTGAATCACTGGGGTAACCCATAGCTATTCCACAGAGCAATCGATAACCCTTGGGGATATCAAACTCCTTGCGAACGACATCATCCCAAATTGCAACAGCGCCTTGAGCGCAAGTGCCCAGACCATAAGCATGAGCCGAAAGCATTAAGTTCTGCATCATCAATCCCGCATCAGATGCTGCGTAGATGTGCAGTGACTTGTGCACATAGATGAAAAGCTCGACAGGTGCACCAAAAAATGAATAATTCTTTGCCCACTGCTGATCACGAGCCACACGGTCTCCTCGAGTAACCCCAAAGGTTTCATACATTTCTCGACCAACGCGTTCTGCACGTGGCTTTAACTCAGCAGGGTAGGGCTTTGCAATTGAACGATTACTCGAGGGAAGTCCGTATCTGGAGTAAACAATTCTTAGTTTGTTCATGATTCCTTTGCGCATGATTTTGGAGAGAACACTCCAACGTGAAAGGAACTCGGTACTGATTCGTTCTCGTATGTCACCAGATGCGACCGCTACTTTGAATGGACGTGTATTTGACCAACTAGGCGCAGTGAGGCTGTCCTTCAGGATTTTTTCAATAAGTTCAGGCGCTACTGGGGTAGGAAGAAAATCACGGGTACTTCGACGCGAAGCCAAAAATTGCGAAAATTCGTCAGAATTCAATTCACTGTCTTGTCTGGCCACTCGCGAACTGTAGCGAACAGTCTTTGATACTCATTGGTACTGGAAAGGACTACCTCGAAGTTCCAGATGTGGACGATACTGGGATCGAACCAGTGACCCCCACAATGTCAATGTGGTGCTCTACCGCTGAGCCAATCGTCCTTAGGTAGTTGAACTATACATGAGCCTAGTTGCGAGAAAAGTCATCCTCTATACGCTCAATATCATCTTCGCCAAAGTATGTCCCTGTTTGAACTTCAATGAACACTAGTTCTTCCGTGCCGTCATTACCGACCCGGTGTGGTTGTCCTATTTCAATGTCAACAGTGTCGCCAGCTATTCGTGTGAATGTGTTTCCATCGAGAACGACCGTGGCAACTCCGGAGACGATAAACCAATGTTCAGCTCTTTTTTCATGGCGCTGGTATGACAGGCGGAATCCGGGCTTAACGTAGATGCACTTAACTTTATGCTGATCACTTTCTTGCAGAATTTCGTAATGTCCCCAAGGTCGTACTGTATTTTCTTCTAACATTACTGATGTCCTCCATTGTGTTGACCATGATTCTTGCACTAATAATGGAGGTCGGGACGGGATTTGAACCCGTGTAGAGGGATTTGCAGTCCCTTGCCTCGCCTCTCGGCCACCCGACCATATAAATATCGCCGCTAGATTTAATTCTTCGAAGAGAGATCAATCTAAACGGCGAGTATCAGAGCGGACGACCGGGTTCGAACCGGCGACCTGAACCTTGGCAAGGTTCCGCGCTACCAACTGCGCTACGTCCGCGAGGAGGGCAAATCTAGCGCAGGAGAGCCGTAACCGCCAAAGTGAGGGGGATTGGTTAGCGTTGTCCCGTGCCAAACCTGAAGGATCAACCCATCTTTTGGATGGGGGGACGACTAGCGACAGATCTGATTGAGATCTCAGATGATCCATCCTGTTTGGATGATGGAGATTTCTGGGCTGTGTCTACAACTTTTGAGGGGGTTTTCACCGCTGCGAAATTTGGTTTCATTGTTGATGCTGATTTTCCTGTAACTCCGTGGAAGCCTATTGATTCACAGTGGCAGAGCGAGCCCAATCAAGAGGGATACATCAATTATGTGGAGCGAATTCGAGAATTGATTACGCAAGGCTGGGTATATCAAGTAAATGCATGTAGACAATTAACCGCCAATAGTTCAAACACAAATTTACGGGGATTGTTTAGAAGCATTCTGGACAATAATCCAGCACCGTATGCAAGTTATTTTGAAATACCGAATTTGAACATTGCATCCGCATCACCCGAATTATTTCTCGAAAGATCAGGTAAGAGAGTTAAGACTTCTCCTATAAAAGGCACCCAGGTGCTGGGTTCGTCAGAATTTGGAGTTAAAGACCGCTCCGAGAACATCATGATTGTGGATCTCATGCGCAATGATCTAGGAATGATTTGCCAGAGCGGAACGGTAGAAGTCACAAAACTTCTCTACAGTCAGGATCATCCAGGTTTGCAGCACTTGGTATCTGATGTCGAAGGCGATTTAATCCAGGCAATTGGATGGAAAGAAATATTTCAAGCGATCTCACCACCGGGATCTGTCAGCGGTGCTCCTAAGTCATCTGCACTTTCAGTTATCGCAGAACATGAGAAACAACGCGGACCATATTGTGGAATTTTGGGGTGGGTAGAAGGCGACCAAGCACAGCTATCTGTCGCGATCCGCATTTTCTGGAAAGATGAAAAGATTAATTTTGGAACTGGTGCGGGGATTACATTTAGTAGTCAGTCAGCAGCCGAGTGGGAAGAAACTGAACTAAAAGCCTCGCGTTTGATGAAGATTGCAGCTGGTCAGATTTCATGAAAGTTATACAAAACGGCAATCTTGTACCCCTAGAAGAAAGTGATTGCAACGACAAAGGGTGGATGAGCGGAATTGGTGTTTTTGAAACTATAAGAACAGTTAATAACAAGCCATGGGCAATGTCGCGACATATGCGTCGAGCAGTTTCGAGTGCTCAGCAGAATGGAATCAGAATTCCACCAGAAGATTTGATTCGAAGCGCAGTCGAGAAACTTTGTCAGACCGAGAAATATCAGCACGGTTTATTGCGCCTTTCCTTTGGGCACAATGGAGATTGGGGCGCGGTTCACCTTCCTTATGAACCTGTAATGCACGGTGCAAAATTGCTGACTTATGACAAAGAGATCGCAGTCCAGGGCCAACCAGTAAAAAGTTACCCCTACAGCCACCGTCTCGAAATTCTTGATGCAATTAAAGCTTTGGATGCAGATGAAGCGATTGTTTGTAATGACAAGGCAAAGGTTTGTGAAGGATCAGTAACCAATCTTCTTTTTCGCATTGGTGGGAAATGGGTTACTCCTCCGATTAGCGATGGTGTATTACCTGGCATCGTGCGCGCCCTGGTAATTGAATACTGCGGAGTTTCTGTCAGGAGCGTTGATAGATCAGAAATTCCAATGGTTCAGTCGGCATTTTTATTGAGTAGTTTGCGAATAGCACAACCTGTTGCCTCAATAGATGGAAAAGAATTAGAGCAATCTTTGGATTTCTTGTCGGAAATTGAAGCGATGGCGCTTAGGACTTCGGTAGGCTAATCACATGGCCCAGATTTCGATCACAGTTGACGGTGCTGCCCTAAAGCTTGAGGCAGATCAACGCCCAACCCACATTTTTGCCGACAACAAAGATGTTGTCGTCTGTCGAGTAAATGGCGCCCTAAAGGATTTATGGACAGAACTTTCTGAAGGCGATGTTGTTGAATCAGTATTGATTTCATCACCTGATGGTTTGGCGGTTTTGCGCCACTCCACGGCACACGTGATGGCTCAAGCGGTCCAAGAGGTTTATGCAAACACTCGTCTTGGCATAGGACCGCCAATTAAAGATGGTTTCTATTATGACTTCGATCCAGTCAATACTTTTAATCCTGACGACTTAGTAAAGATTGAAAGCGCAATGCGCAAGATTGTTAAAGAGGGGCAAAGATTTCGTCGGCGCGTTACTACTGAGGCAGATGCGCTGAAAGAATTAGCCCACGAGCCTTTCAAATGCGAACTCATCGGAATTAAAGGACCAGCAGGCGAAGAAGCATCAGTTGAAGTCGGTGGTTCCGAACTCACTATTTATGACAATTTAGGCAGAGATGGAAATCCTGTCTGGAGTGATTTATGTCGTGGCCCACATTTGCCATCCACAAAACATATTCCCGCTTTCAAGCTAATGCGCACAGCTGCGGCATATTGGCGTGGATCCGAAAAGAATCCAATGCTGCAGAGAATTTATGGAACTGCATGGCCATCTCAGGATGAACTCAACGCTTATTTGGAA
>JBIIZP010000059.1:0-6029 GCA_044346215.1 Candidatus Planktophila sp. | reverse complement strand
AACCTTCTGCTTCAGCTTCTGCAATTGCAATCTTTTCTTCCGCTTCAGCTTCTGCTGTTTGGATGTATTTACGTCCGCGAGTTTCAGCACCTGAAAGAATTGAGCGAGCTTTCGCGTCCGCTGCTTCTAACTCTTCCTTGGTTGCACGAGTAGTTTCGGCCACCAATCGAGATGCTGCAGCTTGCGCCTTGCTTTCACGCGCTTGTGCAGATTTGATCATCGACATTGCAGTCTCAGTTGCAAGAATCTCAAACTCTTCTTTTGTTAGACCGGTGATGTCACGGCGTGATTTCAAATCTGCAATCTGTGCTTCAAGTTCGCGGATGCGATCGACAGATGATGGTTGGTTTGAACTTTCATCCTCGCCAGTAAAGCCCACCCAGTTAAGGAAGTTCTTCTTTTCAGCCATCACGCACCCCGCCTCAAGTAAATATGTATTGATGTGGGCTTAGGTTAGAGCACGGGCCTATTTACTGTAAATCGCCACCGAAATGGCTACATATTGCGAGATCCACGCTGCCAATACAAAGATATGGAAGAGCTCATGGAAGCCAAAGTATTTAGCCTCGCGCCCGGGACGCTTGAGCGCATAGAAGATTGCCCCTACTGAATAAAACAGCCCCCCGATTGCGATTGGAAGTAACACCCACAAACCACCCGCTCGATAGAGGGCAGGAGTGTAAAAAACAGCGACCCATCCCAACAGTAAGTAGTTTGCGACATATAACCAACGCGGAGCATTGAGCCAAAAGATTCGGAGCCCAACACCTATGGCCGCACCGATCCACACAACTGACAAAAGAATTGTTCGATCGCGACCTTCCAATAAAGCAACGGCAAATGGCGTGTAAGAGCCAGCGATTAGCAGATTGATATTGGCATGATCCCAACGGCGCCAAATTTTCTTCTTTGCCGGAACCCAAGGAACGCGGTGATAAATCGCAGAAACACTAAAGAGCATGATTGCCGTTACTGAATAGATTGCAACCGCAAATTTCAAAGATGATTCGCTCAAAATGAAAAGTACGAGCGACGCGATTATTACCGCCGGAGTTGCGCCCAAGTGAAACCACCCACGAAGCTTTGGCGGAATTACTGGGGTTTGACTCACTTGCTCAGCCTAGGGCACCCCATAGAAATTAACCGTGGACAAAGGCCAAACCCACTGCCAAACTTGCCCAATGACACATAGATCACCCATATTCGAAATTAGCGATGTTTACATCGATCAAGAAGCAGTATTAAGCCCAATGGGCTGTACCTATCTGGGTAATGGTTTAAACCAGGACAAGCTAGATGATTTCTCAATTGCAGCTGCTGAAATTAGTGCAAACCTGACCCGTGAGACATTAAAGAAGTTGGCAGCCCTTGAGCCAATTGATGAGATTGATCGCATTGCCAAGGCGGTAATGACTGAGCGCCTTGAATCAGGACTTGCGCTTCACGACAGTCAAGAATCATTTGTCTTGTGGAATGTTTTGACATCACCTCCGTCAAATGTTCGCTCAATTTTTGAATTAATGCCTAAGAACTCAGCTCAAGATTTCGACAATATTGCTAAGCGTTTAGCGGCAGTAAATGGCGCATATGAGTCATGGTGTGAAACCATTTTGACCGTTGCACAATCTGGAAAAACAACTGCGCAACGTCAAGTAAATGGAGTGATTGCACAATTAGATAGTTACGCCAATGGTGGTTACAGCGCTATGTGCAAAAACTTTGATGCCGAAGGCAATTACCCAGCAATTCACGAGGCTGCAAAGCTTGCAGAAAAAGCATCGGCTGATGCCGCTGAATTTTTGCGTACCAAGTATCTGCCAATCGCAACACCGAATGATGCTGTTGGTGCAGATCGCTATGCGGTGTGGTCCCGCTACTTCACCGGGGCAAAGCTTGACCTTCCGGCAACATATGAATGGGGCAAGCAAGAGCTCAAGGCAATTAACGATCGCATGTGGGAGCTTGCAAAACTCATCAACCCACAGGCAAAAACCTTGCGCGAAGTAGCAGATACTTTGGACAATGATCCTAAGTACAAGGTCGTTGGTCCTGAAAATGTTGTTAAGTACCTGCAGGATTTTACTGATGCAGCGATGAAGCGCATGAATGGTGAGTTTTTTGATATCGATCCCAAAATCGCAATCTGTGAAGCTCGACTTGCTCCAGAAGGCAGCGCATCTGCGCCGTATTACAACCCACCATCTGAAGATCTTTCGCGTCCAGGTACAACCTGGATTCCTATGTTGGGTAAGAATGAAGTCAGCAACTGGCACTTGGTTTCAACCTGGTATCACGAAGCAGTTCCTGGTCACCACCTACAAGTTGGAACCACAACTGTTGAAAAGGATCGTCTAAGTCGCTTTCAACGCCAAGCAGCTTGGGTTAGCGGATATGGCGAAGGTTGGGCGTTGTACGCAGAACGTTTCATGAATGAACTTGGTGCATTTGATGAACCAGGAATTGAAATGGGTTACCTATCTGCGCAAGCTCTACGTGCGGCTCGTATCGTTGTTGATATCGGAATGCACCTTGGCTACAAGGATTTTGATGGCAATGTGTGGAACGCTGAAAGTTCACGCAAGTTGCTCAATGAGCAAGCACTTCTAGATGAGGATCATTCGCGTAGCGAAACTGATCGTTACTTGGGGTGGCCAGGACAGGCAATTTCATACAAGGTTGGAGAACGTGTCTGGATGAACGCCCGTGAAGATGCAAAGGCTCGACTTGGCGATAAGTTCAACATGAAGAAGTTCCACAACTACGCGTTGAAGTTAGGGCCAATGGGCCTTGATCCATTTGCTGCCGAAATGAAAATTTGGGGGGGTCAGTAAGTTACTAAGTAGTAGTTTAAAAAATTGGGTGGTACTGGTCGGTAGACCAATACCACCCAATTTCATGCCCAATTTCGAGAAAAATGTTTAAAAAAAATCTGGAAAAAAGGCCCCAGGATGATGCAAAAGGCTCGCAAGAGGTTCACACTATGAGTATCGATGGTCAAGGGAGCTCCTCGAGGTCTCCCAGGGTCAGCGGTTTGAGAGAGGTCAAAAGGATCTCTCCACATAATCCTCACGGAGGCTAATCAAATGCAACTAGATAGCAACCAATGGAATCTGGTCTATAACGTATTCTCGTTCGGACTAGTTTCAATGCTCGCTTGCACGATTTACACACTAGTTTCACAGCAACGTGTTCTACCTAAGTACCGTAACGCTCTTGTTATGTCATCAATGGTTACATTCATCGCTGGCTACCACTACCTACGCATCTTTGATTCATTCAAGCATGCTTCAGAAAATGGAATGGTCAAGCTTGACGGATCCCAGGATTCATTCAATGAGGCATACCGCTACGTAGACTGGCTACTAACTGTGCCACTACTACTAGTAGAGGTAATTGCAGTACTTGCTTTAACACGCGAAGTTTCACGCTCACTTATCATGCGCCTGGTCCCAGCTTCAGCTGCGATGATCGCGCTTGGTTACCCAGGTGAGATTTCAAACGATCAGAACACACAGGTTCTATACGGTGTTCTATCAACACTTCCATTCCTATACATCCTTTACGTTCTATTCGTAGAACTAGGAAAGTCATTGGATCGCCAGCCAGCTGGTGTTGCAGAGACTATTGGCCGTTTGCGTCTGCTTCTTATCGCAACATGGGGTGTTTACCCAATCGCTTACATCTTCAACATCGTTGGTGACGCTTCAGCATCATCATTCGTAACTGTTCAGGTTGGATACACAATCGCTGACGTTCTAGCGAAGTGCGTATTCGGTCTAACAATCCTGAAGATTGCACGCATGAAGTCAATCGCAGAAGGAATGAAGGACGATCACTAATCTCTGATTAGTGGTTTCTTTTAACTAAGAATCCTTAAAACAGGAGTGTCGCGAAAGCGGCACTCCTGTTTGCATTCATAGACTTATCCCATGAGTCAAGAAAAATTAGACAAGTACTGGATCAACAACTACCGCATGGGTGGCTACATGCTCTTTGCATGTGGTCTCATTAATCTGCGGTACCAATGGGGCGAGCCAGACATCATCTCTCGCAGCCTTTTGATTTTTGGTCCAGGTGCGGCAATTTTGGGTGCAACATTTGTTCCCGCATTTGTTTCAATTCTTGGGCGACGTGAAGTCAAAGCACTCATGGCAGTGGCTGGTGTTGCATTAATCGCCTTCGCTTTCAGTAATTAATGTTTGTTGTTAATAGTTAGCTAGGCATTACTTTCTAAATGCTAGATCGGCCTTTTTCATTTCAGTCGTCAGAATCCGAATCGCATTTGGCCCCATGCCATGTAGCTCTTTCACCGCTGCCAAAGAGGTTTTGCGCAGATCTGATAGCTTGAATAAACCATCATCAATCAGTGCTCGTCTAGCTGGTCCTGCCAGCCCTAATTCACGCCAGACTTGATCCACCGATGCGTAGTATTCAAGATCAACATCGCTATTTGATGCTTCGGCTTCAGAGGGTGCATTTAACCTTTGCAACTTCTTTTCTTCACGCCGAACAGCAGCGGCACGCTTTATTTCAGCGGCTTCTTTTTTGATTTTGGCTGGTGATTTCTTTGCCATAGTTCAATTCTAACTTTCAATAGTGTGCGGGAGGCGGGACTTGAACCCGCACGTCCGAAGACACAGGTTCCTAAGACCTGCGTGTCTGCCATTTCACCACTCCCGCAAACCCATACCAAAGCGTTACCGCCTCAATATGGATAGGGGACAAGATTAGAGGTAAGTAAGCGTTGTTTACAAAACGGCCAGGATTTTGGGTAACGCTTATGTGCCCGAGCGATAACCTTGACCAATGTCCACACAGGTAGAACAGCTAGAAGGTGCACTTAAGGCCGCTATCGGCCGTGCGCTGGATTCAGGCTCGCTGCAAGGTGCTGCTCCTGATTCGATCAAGCTAGAACGCCCAAAGGACCGCACCCATGGCGATTATGCATCTTCTATTGCATTGCAATTGGCAAAACCTGCAGGGATGAATCCCCGTGAAGTCGCACAGATCATCGCAGACCAATTAACTGGTGTTGATGGAATTTCTAAGGTTGATATTGCGGGTCCCGGCTTTATTAACATCACTTTGTATCGGGCAAGCCAAGCAGCACTTGTTGAGAGTATTTTGAAAGCAACGAAAGATTACGGAAAAGGAAATGCGCTCGCTGGCATAAAGATTAACCTTGAATTCATAAGTGCAAACCCAACCGGACCTTTACACCTTGGCCATACCCGGTGGGCAGCGGTAGGTGACGCGTTAGGTCGAGTTTTAAGTGCGGCTGGTGGGCAAGTAACTCGTGAGTTTTATATTAATGATCGTGGAAACCAAATGGATTACTTTGGTCAATCTGTCGAAGCAGTTGCACTGGGTAATCCAGTTCCTGAAAATGGATATCAAGGCGAATACATAAAAGATTTAGCTGCAGATGTAGTTGCTCAAAATGCAGGAATTAAAGATTTACCTGCCACCGATCGCCTTGTTGCATTCAGAGAAGCCGCATATCAATTGCAGCTAAAAGATCAGCAACGCGTTCTACATACTTTTAACACTCATTTTGATGTGTGGTTCTCTGAGCGCTCGTTGCATGATCAAGGCGCAGTTGACCATGGCATGGAAAAATTACGCGCACAGGGCCATGTTTTTGAGGTAGATGGCGCGGTATGGCTGCGAACTACTGATTTTGGCGATGATAAAGATCGCGTAATGACAAAGAGTGATGGTTCTCTAACTTATTTCTCATCCGATACCGCCTATTACATCAACAAACGCGAACGTGGTTTTGATATCTGTATTTATATGTTGGGCGCTGATCACCACGGATATATAGGTCGATTGAAGGCAACTGCTGCCTGTGCTGGAGATAATCCTGAATACAACATTGATGTGTTAATCGGTCAGCTTGTAAAGATTATGGAAGGCGGCGAAGAAGTAAAGCTCTCTAAGCGTGCTGGAACAATCATTACTCTTGAAGAATTAGTTGAAAAGGTAGGGGTTGATGCTGCCCGTTACACATTAATTCGCTACCCAGT